>JAOZOC010000477.1 GCA_029933495.1 Bacteroidales bacterium | reverse complement strand
CCTTCAATCATAACACTATCAATCCCTTCTTTCCACAACTCCTTCATCAGGAAGTCCAAATCCACCTTTCCATTTTTTTCGGGACAAACAATTACATCTTTTCCTTTATCCTTAACCTTCTTAATGAATTCCACCGGAGCTTTATCAGTAACTGCTATTATTGTTCTTATATTATTTTCATAAAGCACTTTTGAATACAAAGGCATCCTTCCTGTGGAGTCGGTAACAATTCTTACAGGATGTTTTTTTTCAGCATGATACGACCTGTCAGTAAGCTCTGGGTCATCATTTATTATTGTATTAACTCCAACCATAATACCATTGTAAAGATGTCGTAATTCGTGAACATACTCTCTTGACTTTTCACCAGAAATCCATTTTGAATCGCCCCTTTTCGTTGCAATCTTACCATCCAGAGTCATTGCAGTTTTCAAAACACAAAAGGGCAAGTTTTTAGTGATGTTCTTTAAATATATTTCATTAACTCTCCTGATCTCGTTTTCGAGGACAGAAACTTCAACATCAATACCAGCAGCCTTCAATTTTTCAATACCCTTTCCATTTACTACAGGGTTTGGGTCAGCCATTCCAATCACAACTCTTGAAAACCCTTCAGCTATAATCCTGTCAGCGCAAGGTGGTGTTTTTCCAAAATGAGAGCACGGCTCAAGCGTAACATACATTGTTGTACCTTTGACCGGTTCTTCTGCATTACTAATTGCGTTAACTTCAGCATGCGGGCCTCCGAATCTTTCGTGGTAACCCTCGCCAATAATTTCTCCCGACTTAACTATAACAGCACCAACCATAGGATTGGGTCGTGCAGCAAATTTCCCCTTCTGCGATAACTCAACCGCCCGTTTCATAAATCTTATATCACTATCAGTCAGACTCATTATATTCATTTTAGCAGGCATAAAAAAAGCCCTGAAGACAAATATCACCAGGGCATAAATAATTATGAAAACACAGTTTTACTGAAAAGCACAAACTTAACAATTTCCAAAGAGACAAATTGCCTGTCTATGTGCAACTAAAGTTCAAAAAAATTATGAACCCGTTTTTATTCAGTTTATTTTCTCATAATTTAAGTTTCTTCTTCCATCCAGACTTTAACTGTCGGTTACGGAATTTCACCATATCAGTCCCGAATTATTCGAGAGTAGCGGACTTTAACCGCCGGTCGGGAATTACACCCTGCCCTGAAGAAATTAAAATATAAAACTTCAATATTTTGCTTGCAAATTTATAGTTAAAAATATAACAAACAAATAATATATTAAAAAAAATAAGATAATTATTTTGGTAATGTAAAATGGAATTGACTACCTTTTCCTATCTCGCTGTTTACCCATATTTTCCCACCATTTTTCTCCACAAACTCCTTACACAGGATAAGGCCTAGCCCAGTACCTTTTTCGTTGGCAGTACCTTTTGTCTGTATCTTATGATTAATGAGAAACAGTTTATCAATATGAATTCCTGGTATTCCCACGCCGGTATCGCTAATCATTACTTCAACACTATTTTTTTCATTAACCATCGAAACTGTAACTTTTCCATTTTCTGAAGTAAACTTTATAGCGTTAGATATAAGGTTTAGCAAGACAGTAGATATCATATTTCTATCGCCAAATGCAGTTATATTTTTAGGAATATTACAAGAAATATCAATTTTTTTATTCTCGGCATTTGTTCTTAATAATTTAATAATCTTTGACACTATAGTCTCAAGATCAAGTGCTTCTTTATCTAGCTCCTTTTTACCTGTCTGGGATCTTGACCAGTCGAGCAGGTTCTGCAACAAAGAAAAAGTATTTTCTGCCGAATCTTTTATCTGTTCCAAAAATTCCTTTCTTTCCTCTTCAGTAAGCTGATCATATTCTTCAATTAATAGCCCGGTTAATACAATAAGGGAGTTAAAAGGACTTCTAAGATCATGTGCAACAATAGAGAAGAACTTATCTTTTGTAGAATTCGCTTCCTGCAGTTCTGCATTAAGCTTTTGCATCTTGTTCCTCTGATTATCAACCTCTTTATTCTTCAGAGATAGCTGAATATTGAGTTTTTGATTTTGCTGATATCTCGATCTGTAAATTACAATGAATACCACTGCAGCAGTCAATACAAATAAAGTCAATCCTATACCAAGCCACTGATACCTAATCTGGGATTTATGCAACTGCTCACTATGTCTTAACCTTTCATTTTCTTTTTCTTTTTTTTCAAGCTGGTATTTAGTCTGCAATTCGGCAACTGCTTTATTCTTCTCTACAGAGTGTATTTTCTGCTGAATTTCAACATAAAATCTGTAGTAGTCAAGTGATTTTTTATAAATACCAATATTATAATATACCATAGATAAGCCCTCATACGCCCTGCTTATCTGGTAAAGGAAATTAATATCTCTGGCAATCTCCAGGCCCTTGTTAAGATATTCAATTGATTTCTGGTTATCTCCCAGCCCATGATATATTTTACCCAATTCAACATATGTGATAGCTAACCTTTTTTTATCACCAATTTCCTCTTTCATCTTCAATGAAAGAAGTTGATAATCAAGTGCAGTCTGATATTCTCCTTTTTTGTAATAAGCCTCACCAATATTACTTAATGTTATAGCTTCCAATTTCTTATTATCAAGGTTACCCCCAATACTCTGAGCTTTAAAAAAGTACTCAAGGGCCTGTTCATAATCATCAAGGTGAAGATAAATATCACCAACATGAAGGTTAAGGTTTACAATATCATATTGACTACCAAGCTGTTCAAAGGTTGTAAGGCTTTGTGTGAAATATTTTAAGGCATTAGTATAATCAGCTATATCCTGATAAAGAACTCCAATAGTATTATAACACATTGCAACTCCCTTTAAATCACCTATTTCTTCGCAAAACTTAAGGGCTTCCTGAACAGAGTTTAATGCTTCATCATACTCGCCCCAATGGCCCTGGATTGCAGAAATTCCACGAAGAGTTCTTGAGATACCCTCAAAATATTGATGATTTTTAAAAATATCAAGGGCTTCCTCATAATACTTATTAGCCTCAATATATTTACTCCAATGGTAATAACTCAAGCCAATCTTCCTGAGGGTTTCTGCCGAGCTAATATCATTATTTTCAGCTCTGTAAATCTCAAGTAATCTATCAAAATACTCTATTGATTGTTTATAATTATCCTGATAGAAATAAGCTGTTCCAAGCAAATCAAGTGGCACCACAATTAAGGACGGATCACCCAATTTCTCAGCCATTTTTAT
>JAOZOC010000043.1 GCA_029933495.1 Bacteroidales bacterium | reverse complement strand
CCAAAAAGAAACATCAATTATTACCCCGATTGTACCAAAGGAGATTCTCTCAATTGATTTCAAAAAGAGTGATCTTGCATATATTAATATTCAAGAAATTACTACGTCAGATGCTTATAACTATGACCTGGCAACCAGTGACAGGAGGACAGACATCCAAAAAAGAAAGACCTTTGTTTCAAGGTTTCTTTCATCATTAGTTAAAAAGGTAATTCCTGAAAACAGTACTGAAAAAAAATCATTTCTTGAGCACACTGTCAATGGATACAATATGCTTGCTGACAGAGAATTGGAGGTAGAGAAACAACTTGACGAGAATGGAAATATTATAGCTTACAATGTTGTTGGTACCAATATTGAAATCGTCAGGAAGGTAAAAAATCCTATTCGTGAATAAGTCCTCGACAGCTATTCTTAAATTTTTTCACTGAAACATTCACTTATTCAAGTAACATTTTCACAACCCTGTTCGTCATACCACAAAACATTTTAAAAACGAATATAATTAACTACTATGAAATTTACAAAAACAATCACACTAAGTTTAGTTATTACACTGATAACAATAATGAGCCCGAACGCTTTTTCTCAGGAAAAAGGAAACGGAAACGTTGTAAAGCAGACCCGGGAAACCGCAACCTTCAGAGGTATTGAAGTTGGTGGTGCAATAGACGTTAAACTGGAAAAAGGAGATCGTTTTCTTGTTGTTATTGAAACAGATGAGAACCTCCAGGATAAAGTATTTACATCAGTATCAGACAGTATACTGACAATAACAATGAAAAATATCAAAAATCCTAAAAAACTTGAGGCTTACGTGGTACTTCCCGAACTAACTTATCTAAAAGCTTCCGGAGCATCGGATGTTGAAGGAGTGTCACTTTTTGAGCCGGACAAAATTGCAATTTTCGCCAGCGGAGCAGCAGATGTTTATCTGAACATTGAGTCTGATTGGGTCGAAACCACAATCTCAGGAGCAGCAGATGTAACTTTATCAGGGATGGCGGGATACAATATTATTGCCGTTAGTGGCGCCGGCAGCCTCAATGCTAAAGGACTTGTTACCAAAAAAGCCAATTGCTATGTAACCGGCGCAGGCACCGCCAATCTGAATGTCACGACTGAACTGCAAGGCTCTGTTAGCAATTCCAGCTCATACTCAAATATTGGAGAGCCCAGGCTGGTATATATTTCAAGATCACAGGACGGAAGAACTTACACAAGTAATTATTATGCAAGTGATTACCAGGATTCAGTCAAAGTTAAAATTGGAAGGCTCGAGGTTAACTATTATGAGGATAATGATTCGGTGAAAATAAAAGTTGGTAACAGAGAACTAAAAATAGATGATGACGGTAATGTTAGTTTTCATAGGTGTAAACCAGCCAAATTTAACGGGCACTGGGCAGGAGTCGAAATGGCAGTTAATGGATACGTTAACTCCGATTTCAATATGAATTTCCCTAAGACTGATGAATATTTAGATTTGAATATGATAAAATCATACTCCATCTATATCAATTTCTTCGAGCAAAATGTAGCTCTGTCGAAAAACCAAAAATGGGGATTGGTAACAGGTTTAGGAACCTATTGGAATAACTACCGTTTTAGCAACAACACAAGGCTTAACTCCGACTCCTCTCAACTGATTGGTTATATTGATCAGGGAATAAGCATCAGAAAGACAAAACTAACAAACTGGTATCTGACTGTACCACTACTTTTTGAATTTCAGACTAACAGCAGGATGAAGAAAAATAGTTTTCATTTTACAGTTGGTATGATTGCAGGTCTAAGACTTTCAACGCATACAAAAACATATTATGACGAACGAAATAAAGATTTTAATGTGACGCTTTATAATCCTGAAACTGATAAATATGAAACCGTGTTTACAGCAACATCACCGGATTATTCAAAAACAAAAGATTTTGACGATTACTATTTACAGCCATTCAAATTTGATGCAACTGTAAGAATAGGGTGGGGATTTATTAACCTTTTCGCAACCTACTCAGTCAATGAAATGTTCAGAAAAGGCAAAGGGCCTGAGGTTTATCCCTGGGCTGCAGGGATTACGTTTGTGAATTTCTGATTTTAAATAATAAAACTCCAATAAACAGGGAGCAAAGAGCTAATCCTCTTCTCCCTGTTTTTTTGTTAAAAGATTGCAAGCCTTCCAATCCGCTAAATTCCACGAAAGCCAGCTTCTCTCCGGCCATTCTCTCAGGAAACGCTTTTTTCGCCACTGAATATGCTTGTAATATTCTTCCGGCGTCATATAACGGTTACGGCTGAATGAAGATGAGAATCGATCTAACTGCTCCGCGGAAATTTCTTTCAAATTTTCTTTAGGAACATCAAGATAAGGTAACGCCTTGTCGCTCAGTCCGGATAAAAAGTCAAGATGGACAAAGGATGTTTTGTAATGGCTGAAATTATATTTTGCAATAATGACATCCCAGTTAAACAGAGTCATCGAGACAAGGATAATATATACTGCCAGAGAATTTGTCCTGAAGAGATAATAGGAAGATTTTTTTAATTCGATTTTACGAAATACAAAATACAAGCTAAATAGTATAGCAATTAAAAAGAAAATAACCCCGATTCTTTTATATGCAAGTGCAAAATAATGAATATACCAAAAATTACGGATGGCAACAGAAACAACAAGAATAGCATTTTGCAGAAGCCAGAGTTTTGATAAACGGAGAAGCCATTTGTTATTTTCCAGAAAGTTGAGGTTGCCTCTGAAAAAATAGAGCGTTAAGACGATGGAAAATAACACCGAAAAAATCAGAAGATACGTCCCTTCGTGAACAAACTGTTTCAGATACTGCCCGTTCCACTCAAAATTAAACCATACCCAGTAAACATCAATTGTATTAACAATTAAAAGCAACAAATTCAGAATAACAAATAAAAACAGACCGGTCTTATATTCATATATCAAACCGGTTTTTCTGAAGTCAAATATATGCTTCCTTCTTTTCCTGACAAGAGTATCGCTACCAGACATATCCTTGTTTACAATCGCCTGATTTGCCTTACCAAGAAAAAAGAAATTACTCAAAAACACTCCCAGAAAAAAGGTCAAAAGCAATGGGATGTTGATGCTCTCAAACATAGAAGTTACCCAGCGGCTTATAACCTCTGCAGCAGAATCGGTATATTTTTCAAAAATGGGATTCGACACCTTGTATATCAACAAAAAAATAAAAAATACTATTATTGGGATACCAAAAATTTTCAAATACCTGACAGCAGTTGTCACCTTTGTATTACCTTCAGACAATAACCTGATAAAACTACCCTGCGATTTAAATAGGTTGTATGCAGCGAGTAACGGTGCATAAGAAAGGTTTCGCAACTGCGGAAAAATAATAATTCCAAAAAACAAAAATATGGATATAAAATTAGCAGTAATGGACAATGCCGAATTATGGATAACCACCAAAACAGCAGTAAGGATTGTCCCCGAAAGAGTGACCAGGACAAGCCTACCCTTTAACTCTGCCTTTTTGGATATTGCCACCGACGACAGAAGAAATACTTCAAATATAAAGAGGTTTAAACCCAAATACTCATGATAAAAAAGTGCTGTAAAAAGGACACCTGAAAATACAATAAGCAATACAATCTTAAGTCTTTGCATACTAATAAATTTAGTTTGTAAATGGAAGTCTACTAAAAATAGGTAAATTTTAAAGCATAAAAATTGTATTACAGAAATGTGATATTGTTTTTAAATATGATGAGGGATTTAAAATTATAGTTGCGTCAGCTGAACAAATTTTTCACAAAACCCGAATTCCTTCACTGTAATATCATAAAGTTTTTATATTTTTACGCTCAGTTTTTCATGATACTGATAAACGAACACTAAGTAATTATCATTAATTCACAAGATATGTCAGGACATAGTAAATGGTCAACAATAAAACGCAAAAAGGGAGCTGCTGACGCCAAGCGCTCCAAGATATTCTCAAAAATAGTTAAAGATATCACTGTTGCTGTCAAAGAGGGAGGAGCTGATGTTGACAACAATCCACGTCTGAGGCTTGCCATAGCAAATGCTAAAGGAGCCAGTATGCCTAAAGATAATATTGAAAGGGCAATTAGCAAAGGTAAAGACAAGGATTCAGCAAGTTTTACTGAACTTACTTATGAAGGGTATCTGTCGCATGGTATTGCAATATATATTGAATGCACGACTGATAATCAGCAGCGTACGGTTAGTAATATAAGAGCTATCTTCAATAAATACTCCGGAAACCTCGGGACAAACGGCTCACTAAGTTTTATGTTCGAGCGAAAAGGTGTTTTTTTAGTTCCTAAAGGTGAGCTTGACCAGGATGATTTTGAACTGGAAATGATTGACGGAGGTGCAGAAGACATAGAGATAGAGGATGATTTTTTCTCAGTCACTACTGCTATGGAGGATTTCGGGAATATGCAGAAAAAGCTGGAAGAGATGGGTATTGAACCTGAAAATGCAGAGCTACAGAGAATACCACACGATACAGTAAAACTTGAAAAAGGGGATGCTTTGAAAATATTAAAGGTCGTTGAGCTTTTTGAGGATGACGATGATGTCCAGAAAGTATTCCATAATCTTGAAATTACTGATGAGGTGATGGAGGAGATGTAGAGGTTTGGTTAACTGTTCAAGATTAATGTTCAAGGTTTTGTATTTATTGTGAATAGATGCATTTGGCACAACTAATAATTATAGTTTGGACGGTCTTTCAATAAAGATAAAAGCTAAAGCAAAGGAGTTAGGGTTTTACGACTGTGGGATTTCCCGGGCTGATTTGTTAAATGAAGATGCTGACAGGTTAAAAAAATGGCTGAATAGTAAAGAGCAGGCCGGAATGCGATATATGGAGAATCATTTCGATAAAAGAACTGACCCTCGTAAGCTTTTCGAAAATGCAAAATCTGTTATTTCCGTTTTATACAATTATTTTCCAAAGATAAAAATTCCCGAAAAAAATAATTACAAAATATCAAAATATGCCTACGGTAAAGATTATCACTTCATCATAAAAAAGAGACTTAATCAGCTAATCGAATATATTGAATCAGAAGCAGGGAGCATTAATGCAAGAGCTTATACCGACTCTGCTCCTGTTCTTGACCGTGCCTGGGCTGTAAGGTCAGGGCTTGGCTGGATTGGGAAAAATACTAATTTGATAACCAAAGAACAGGGTTCTTTCTTTTTCATTGGAGAGATAATCACCGACCTGAAACTGGATTACAATGAGCATAGAATTGAGAATTTCTGCGGAACCTGCACAAAGTGTATTGATGCCTGTCCGACAGAAGCACTGCAACCTTATGAGGTTGATGCACGAAAATGTATTTCTTATCTTACTATTGAAAATAAGGATGATGCTATTCCTGAAAAATTCAAAGGCCAGTTTAATGACTGGATTTTCGGTTGTGATATCTGTCAGGATGTTTGTCCGTGGAATCGTTTCTCAAAACCTCATGACGAACCGGACTTTGAGCAGCCAGATATCTTAACGGAACTTCGCAAACCTGACTGGCAAAATCTTACAGAGGAACTATTCAGAAAAATATTTAGAGATTCTCCTGTTAAAAGGACTAAGTATAAGGGATTAATTAGGAATATTGAGTTCGTTCAGCAAGTCTCCAAATGAATGAACGAACATTCAAATTGCTTTCAAATTGGGATAACACACCCCCTCCTGCACACCCCTACTCCATCAAAATAAACCTGTTTTCGTAAGCCGGTTCATAGGAATTAATGCTACGTTTATAGTGCATATAATATTTTCGTTTGCGGTCGGAAGGAAAATTACGGGATATATAACTATTCATAATATAGTCAAAAACATAGCCGGCATACTGCTCTCCCAGCTCCTCACATTTGCGATAAATATCTTCAACTTCTATTTCGCGCAAGAAGTATTTGTAAGATATCTGTCCTGTAAACAAATTCTCGGAGAAATAACCGTATGCATTGTCCGAGACATCATCTTCTACAAAAAAGACCCTGCGGGAGCCTTTATTATTGTTAAGTCTTGATATTTCAAACCAGGTATTTATACTAACCGCATTCAATGGTAGTGTTTTTGTATAGACAAAATCGTCATATTCCTGCGAATCTTTGAAATCCTTAATATACTCATCTACCTCTATCTGTGCAATATTCAAAAGAAAAGCAGGAGATTTTATAAACAAAAAGCTATCAATATACTCCTCATTAAAGGTTTTTATATTCAGCCTTCCCAGCTCTTCAAAAAAGCTGTTATAATAAGCCTCAAGAAAAATGGAATCGGAAATATCCTTCAAAAATTTACTATTTGCCATTAAGGCTGAATCTATTTGCCACTCATCCATGCCAACGGTATCATCGCCAAGCTCATCAAGCTTCATATTAACTTTAAAAATATCATTGGTAGGCATCACCAGTATTGAAATATCAGGATTTGACTCTACAAACTGCTTTGCCAGCTTCCTGTCGTATGAACATGAGATGAGCATCTGCATCAGGATGAGCAATATCAATACATACTTATATTTATCCCAATTATTCAAATAAAAACGCTTATATGAAAATAATATTCTTTTAATCCTTTGATAGAAGCTCCTTACCAAAATCTTTTCCATACTGCACACACTCTTCGAGTTGCTGTTCATCCGGAGTAAATTTCAGAAAGACACCCTCTCCAAAAAATTTCAGTTTGAGGTTTGTAAGATTGGATTCAAGCAGTTTTCTATTTTCACCACTCCAGCCATAAGAGCCAAAAGCACCGGCAAGTTTACCTTTATCGCGGTAAGGATTTATCACTGCAAAAATTTTATAAATCGGGAGTAAGATATTCTGATTAATAACAGGTGAGCCTACTATCAGTCCTTTTGCACGTGTTATCTTTTCCTCAAGTTCTCCGAGGGATGACATCTCAACATCCACCACCTCAACCTCAATATTACCGGCGGCTTTTAAGCCCTCGGCAATTTTTTCGGCAATAATACCTGTTTTGTGATAAGCTGAGACATAAGGAATAAAGACCCTGTGAGAGTCAGGTTTTGCAAGAAATTCCTCCGACCATTGTTTAGTAAGATCAACATATTTTTTCCAGTTACTTCTCAGAATAGGGCCATGACCGGTAGCAATAATATCAATGTCAAATGATTCCATTTTCTCAATGGCTTTGAGCATAAATTTACTGAATGGCTTGATAATCACATCAAAATAATAGCGGAAAGAATAATCAAAAAATCCCACCTCATCATCAAACATTTTTTCATCAGCAAAATGACATCCGAAAGAGTCGCAAGTAAAAAGCACCTTATCTTCCTCAAGATAAGAGTACATGGTATCAGGCCAGTGAAGATTAGGAGCGCCAATAAACCTGATTGTTTTATTTCCAAGATCAAGTGTATCGCCGTCCTTAACAATGATATGTGGAAATCCCGGGCCTATTATGTCATTCAAATACCTGATTGCATTTCTTGAGCCGACAACTTTAGCTTTCGGAGCAATTTCGAGCAGGTGCGGAAGATTACCCGAATGGTCAGGCTCTGTATGGTTTACAATAATATATTCTATTTCGGCCGGATCAACAACCGCTTTAATCTTTTCGAGATAAACATCCCAAAATCTCTCTTTTGTCGCTTCAACTATTGTCTTTTTATCGGCGTCAATAAAATATGAATTATAAGTTGACCCATATTTAGTCTCCATTACAACATCGAATGTAACAATATCGTAATCAAGAACACCAATCCACTTTACATCATCAGTAACAGCTAATACATTTTTATCGCTCATAATTTTACACTTTTATCACAGGTTCATTTTTTACTTGAGACAAGGAATACCCTGCCTTTACAAGTAATACACTACTTATTATTTACTTTCTGGTTTATTAAAATAACTCCATTTGTAAATCACTATCATCATCTTTATCTTTATCAGGCTTTGAAGATTTTTTAGTTTTCTTATTCTTTAGCGGAGGATTGTCTGTCACTATCTCTACCTGGTCAGGATTTGTAATTTCAAAATCATCCTCATCAATTAATAAAGTTGCTGTGCCGGTTTTTTCTACACTCTTCTTTTCGCTGGTAGGCTTTTTTTCCTTTTTAACCGGGACCCTTTCCACTTTTTCTACAGAAGATTTCTCCTCAGGTAATTCCTCTGCCTCCTGACCGGAATCTACATCTTCAGCATTGCTCACCTCGTATGGCAGCGGCTCGATAAAATCAAACTTTTTAACAACATAATTCGATATCCTCTTACCTTTTGCCTTGTAGCTCTTTATACTGATAAATTCTGCTGCATTAATAATCTCAGCCTGAATATCTTTACCATTAGCTTTTGAATCGAAAAGCAACTTAAGCTGTGGAAGATAATCTAGGCTTACGCTAACCAGCTTATTCCCAGATTCATCTCCGATAAAATCAACTCTTTTATTCAGATTATTTGAAGAACTAATCTGAAAACGTTTCAGGTAAAACTTTTCAGACAAAGAGTCAAAATAGACTACTGAAACAACCTTCTTCATATTCAATTTTTCAATAAGGATCATATCCTCTTCAAAATGATTTGACAGGTCGTAGGTCATAATCTTATAATTCCCCGATTTCTGAATCGTCAATATTCTGTCGTCACCTTTAAACTCACCGAGATATTTTCCACGTTCATCAATATTGAGACGTTTTACAGTATCGTCATACCAGATTTTACGCGCGGCAAGAGTAGATATCCCTTCTTCGCGCTTAACAATATTCCTGACGCTGTGCTTTGTCAGAATATTACCCTGTGAGCCTTTCCCTTTAATAGCAAGTTCGCTGAAATTAAATTCAAAAGAGAGTTTTTTCAATTTTGGCTTCGGCTTCAGATTGATTTTAACTATCTCTGCCTCACCATTTGGATTTGCAGTGAAATAGAGAACCCTGCTACCTTCCGTTCCCTTTGTTAAAATATACTCCTTATCCCGTGTTATCCCGGTAACCGCAAACCTTTTAACACGTACCGGCCCTCTTCTGCCATCACGGTAAATCATATTATATATGGTTCGCTCATCATTTCTATTGAATATAGCAAAGTGTATAACATCCTTTCCTATAAAGACTTTGGGCGCAACTTTTGTCACTGTAAAAGTACCATCCTGCCTAAAAGCAATAATATCATCAATATCAGAACAATCGCATACAAATTCATTTTTCTTCAGTGAAGTACCTGCAAATCCCTCTTCCCTGTTAATATATAATTTTTGTGATGCAGCAGCAACGCGAGTGGCTTCAATGGTATCAAAGCTGCGAAGTTCGGTTTTCCGCTCCCTGCCTTTGCCATATTTTTTCTTAATGCGCCTGAAATAGTCTATCACATAGTTGATAAGATTGTTCAGGTGAGCATTTACTTTGTCAATCTCATCCTCAATCCCTTTTATTAATTCGTCAGCTTTGAATGAGTTATATTTTGAGATACGCTTAATCTTAATCTCGGTCAGCCTGATAATATCATCACGTGTAATTTCGCGATTAAACTTATCTTTAAAAGGTTCAAGCCCTTTATCAATAGCTTTTATTACTTCTTCCCAGGTTTCGCACTCTTCAATATCACGATAAATACGTTCTTCGATAAATATTTTTTCAAGTGAAGAAAAATGCCACTGCTCAAGCAATTCAGCCTTTTTTATCTCCAGTTCTGTCTTCAGAAGCCTGACAGTATCATCTGTATTAATTTTAAGAATCCTTTTAACGCCAATGAACAACGGTTTACCTCTGTCGATGATGCAGGAATTGGGAGACAACGAAATCTCGCAGTTCGTGAAAGCATATAAGGCATCTATTGTTTGATCAGGGGAGACTCCGGGAGCAAGTTTGATAACAATTTCAACTTTTTCGGCCGTATTATCATCAATCTTTTTGATTTTTATTTTTCCCTTCTCATTTGCCGACACAATAGAGTCTATCAGGCTTGTTGTGGTTGAACCAAACGGGATATCGGAGATAATCAGTGTTTTTTTATCCTCCTGGCTGATCTTTGCTCTTACTCTGACCTTCCCACCCCGCAGACCATCATTGTATTTTGAAACATCCGCCATTCCTCCGGTTGGGAAGTCGGGATAAATTTCAAAATCCTTTTCCCGCAATATGTTTATGGATGCATCAATAAGTTCATTAAAATTATGTGGTAGTATTTTAGAGGCAAGACCTACAGCAATTCCTTCGACACCCTGGGCAAGCAACAGAGGAAATTTAACTGGTAAAGCAACAGGCTCCCTATTCCTTCCGTCATATGAGAGTTTCCAGTTTGTAGTTTTTGGATTAAAAGCAACTTCAAGTGCAAACTTTGATAGACGGGCTTCAATGTATCTCGGAGCAGCTGACCTGTCGCCTGTAAAGATGTTTCCCCAGTTACCCTGGGTATCAATAAGCATATCTTTCTGTCCCAACTGAACAAGAGCATCACCGATAGAAGCATCACCGTGGGGATGATATTTCATCGTGTTTCCGATAATATTGGCAACCTTGTTGTACCTGCCATCATCCAACTCTTTCATAGCATGCAGGATACGTCGCTGTACAGGTTTCAACCCATCAGCTACATCAGGTACAGCCCGTTCAAGAATAACATAGGAGGCATAATCAAGAAACCAATTCTCGTACATTCCCGACAAATGAATAGTCTTATGACCTTCATCCATAGAAACCTCAGCAGATTCATCCTGATTCAAATCCTTATTATTTTCATCTAACTCACTCACAATATTTCATTTATATTCTGTAAATTCCCTATGAGACAAGCGTCTATGCTGTCATATCATATCCGGATTAAGCCCGTAGAATGACAAGCATTCACTGTCAGTTAAAACAACGGCCAAAATTATAAATAAATAGGTAACTTTGCAGCCATATTATAAACAAGTTATTAAATGATGTTAAAAATTTTCACTTCACTACTTTTTGTTCTTCTAAGTTATGGAATTTATGCGCAGGACACTTTAACATTTATGCAATACAATCTGCTAATGTATGGGAATAACTTTGGGGGTTGCAACTCATCAAACAATAATATTGATAATAAAAACCAATACTTGAATACAATTGTTGATTACGTTCAACCGGATATTTTAACGGTTAATGAACTGGATGCCGATCCTTTCTACTCGGATTATATACTTAACGGAGCACTTAACATCAATGGCATCAACTATTTTCAGATGGGAGAACCTATAAACGTATCAAACTCGTACACAATAAATCAAATTTACTACAACTCGGACAAGCTTGTGCTTTACACTCAGGGAGCTATCTCAACAAGTTATCGAGATATTACAATTTACAGGCTTTATTACAACACCCCCGATCTGAAATACACAAAGGATACTGTTTATATTAATTGCTGCGTGACTCATCTGAAAGCGGGACAGGGATATGAAGATGAGAGGGCAAATGAAACGCAAAAACTGATGAATTACCTGAATAATTCCAATGCAATCGGAAACTATATGATGATGGGTGATTTTAACTTCTACACAAATGCTGAACCCGGTTTCCAGAATCTTGTAAATTATTACAATGAGGATGTCAGATTTTATGACCCCGTAAACAAGATGGGTTCGTGGAATAACAATTCATACTACGCTTCGGTGCATACTCAATCGACGCATACTTCAGGCGGATGTGCTTCGGGAGGTGGAATGGACGACAGATTCGATTTTATCCTTATCTCTGACGAGATGCTTTCGGGAACTCATAAGGCCCAATATGTTCAGGACTCATATTGGGCAGTGGGTCAGGACGGGCAGCACTTTAACAAATCGCTTCTTGATTCTCCAACGAACACTTCCGTACCGAATGATGTACTGCATGCATTGTATAATATGTCAGATCACCTGCCTGTGACTCTTAAACTTGCGGTAGGAAATAATGTTGGTATCAGCACATTTGAAAGAAACAATTTCACGGTTAAGTTTTCCAATCCGGTGAAAGACAATATTAAACTGACTATTGAAAATACAAAATCAGGTTATTATGATATCACTATTGTCAATACACTTGGCGTGATTGTCTATTCGGGCAAGGTGGAAGTTTCAGGAACCACAACATTTTCAATTCCCTCGGGAAGTTTCAAATCCGGCCTTTATATCCTGAGAATTACCGATAAAAACGGAAATGGGGTCGTCAGGAAGATTGTTAAGGGGTAAGAGTTTTTGGAATTTGCAATTTTTCTATCAGCCTGATTGGATATTCCAAACAACCCGGAGACCATCAACCATTCGCCGGTAAAGTGCGAAATTCAAAATCCAAAGCTCAAAATCCAAAACAAATCTAAAATTCAAATAATTAAATACCAAAACAGAAATAATTAATCAAATAAATGTTATTAGTTACAACCGTTTTGAACATTGCCATTTT
>JAOZOC010000476.1 GCA_029933495.1 Bacteroidales bacterium | reverse complement strand
TATGCTGCTGTCCATTGAAAAGAATCCCACTCCGCCAATCATCTGCTCAACCGTTCGTGCGATGAATTCCGCTTCGCTTTTATCGGTCGGATTTTCAGCAATCTTTATTTTCACTCCCTGATGCAGTCCCTCAAGAAAACTACCCTGATTATCAATAATATTCCCGGATGCCTGAAGAATAGAATCCGAACAACGGTAACTCTTTTTCAGATTATAAATTTTTGCATCGGGATAGTCTGTTTTGAAACTCTCAATAAACTGTAAATCGGCACCCCTGAAACCGTAAATTGCCTGGTTTGGATCGCCAATGACAAAAAGATTTGAATTTGTATCCGGCATAAGAATCCTGATCAGCTCGTATTGTAAAAGATTAACATCCTGATATTCATCCACAAGCAGCCACTTAATTCTGTTTCTGTAATAATTCAGCACCTCATTATCCTCTTTCATTATGATTAAAGGCCACTTAAGCAGATCATCAAAATCATACGCATTGATATCCTTGAGGAATGATTCATATTTACCGGCAAGATTCAGCAGATTTTCATTTTCCTCCTGCCCGGACTGCTGTTTTATATTTGAAATATATTCTGAGGCTTTCTGAATATCGGGTTTTTTAACTCCGAGCCGGTGCAATATCTGTTTCTTGTCATCCTCATCAATGACAATAAAATTTTCCTTTCGTCCTGTTTTTTCAAACCATTTTTCAAGAACGGATAAACCGAAAGAGTGAAATGTTGCAACTTTTATTTTTGCTGATAACGTCCTGTCATTCAGCAACCCGGATAGCCTTTCTGTCATTTCTGTTGCCGCTTTGTTCGTAAAAGTGACGGCAAGGATATTTTCGGGGTCAACATTATGATCCAAGATAAGTTTTGCGATTCGGGTTGTAAGAACTTTTGTTTTTCCTGTTCCCGGCCCTGCAAGTATCAGTGCAGACCCGTCATAATGATTCACAGCCTCTTTCTGCTCGGGATTAAGATTGTCCGTGATACCCGGTATTGCCGAAAAAAGGTCAAAAGTTACGGGTTGAGTATTACTTTTTGTTCCAAATCCCTTCTCTTTTTTTAGCTTTTGAAATTTCTTTATGTCAAAACTTATCAGCGGCCTGGGACTATTTATTTTATGATACTCCTGTTCCGGTTCATTCAAGAAAAGTGCCTCTTGTGCTGCCTCCTGTGGTTTTTCCCCATCCCTGAAAACTTTAATTACGCCAAATTCCCCGTCAAAACCCTCTTTTATATAGACTTCCCTGTTTCGCATCCGTGCTATTGCTTCGCTCAGCACATTTCCTGCAATCTGCCTGACTTTGTCAATATCATAATTAAGAAGCAGGTTAAATTCCGTTCCTGCTTTGCGGATCAGTGTGTCGTACTGTTTTGTAATCTTTTTAGATGTAGGCCCCACACCTTCCAATTCCGACAACAACTCTTTCAATGGTATAAGCGAATGAAAGGAGTGCCGGTTTGGGCGGGTTTCAATATCATCCCTGTCTGCCAGTTGAGCCACCCGGTTCAGAACTCCTTCCGTTACTTTTTTGCCACAAACAGGACAAATCTCATTATGCTCAAGTGTTTCCAACGGGTTCCAGCAAACATTGCATTTCCGGTGTCCGTCGTAATGATATTTACCCTCTTCCGGAAAGAAGTCAATGGTACCGAGAAACTTATCCCTCTCTCCTGTTTTCATTGCATTAATAATAGAAGGATACGACAGTTCCGTATCCAAAATATTTGCATTCCTTCCCAGTTTTTCGGGAGAGTGGGCATCGGAGTTCGACAAGAGAGTATATTGATCAAGTGAGCTGACCAGCCAGTTCATTGCCGGGTCTGTAGAAAGACCTGTTTCCACGGCAAAGATGTTACCGGCCAGATCACCATAACACTCCTGAATGGAATCAAAGCCTGATTTTGACCCGAGAGCCGAAAACCAGGGAGTCCAGATGTGTGCAGGAACAAAAAAGATATCTTCCGAAGCCTCAAGACATATTTCGAGAAGGTCACGTGAATCAAGGCCAAGGATGGGCCTTCCGTCGGAAGTTATATTGAAACCAAGTCCCGATAGTTTTGCCTGTATCTTTTCAGCCACCTCAAAGGATGGTGCCATAACCACATTATGGACTTTACGAACCTTTCCGGCTTTTTTATAGACATTGCTGATCTCGGCAGTCAGCATAAATCTGACATTGTCGTCCGTAACAAACGGACCAGACTTTTTGAACTCCTTTTTCACCCTGAACAATCCTTCTCCGGCAGGTTCCAGTTTCTCTTTCAGCTCGGCAATCCAGCCCGGATGAGTAAAATCGCCCGTTCCAACCACTTGTATTCCCTTTATCCTTGCCCAATAATCCAAAAACTCAGGTCGCAACTCTTTACTTGTTGCAATAGAAAAATGAGAATGTATATGTAAATCGGCTATAAAACGCATTTCTGAAAATTTGGAGATAAAAATAGGTGTAAAATTAAAATGTTGGTTAAAAAGTTATGAACTACCAAACTGTCAGACTGAGCGTAGTCGAAGTCAGATTTCGACTTCGCTCAAAATGACATAATGATTCACTTTTCTAAAAACCCGGATAAAATTATTTTGAACGCAACTTTAGACAAAAAAAATCTTTGAATATCAAAAAAGTTAAGACCTTTGCCGGGGAGAGTTAATGAATGCGTGAATGTGTGAATGTGTGAATGATTGAATGGGTGAATGCGGGAATGTTGAGCGAAGCGAAATCCCATAAATAAAGCTCCTGTAAGGTTTGCGTGATAGCCCGTGTGGAAGATGAACCTTGCAGGTGTCTTGGAAAAGAAAGGTGTATTGGTAAATATAGTAAAATGGTGAATTGGTATAATGGCAAAATAGTAAAAAACGGCATAATGGCAGAAAACAGATTCAACAGATTTACAGATTCAACTGTTTTGCCGATTTAACTAATATACCGATTTAACAGATTCAACAAATAAATTGAAAAATGAAAATATTCGTATTAAACAGCGGCAGTTCATCAATTAAATATCAACTGATACAAATGCCGGAGAAAGAGGTTATTGCAAAAGGGCTGGTGGAAAAAATCGGACTTGAGGGTTCGGCTGTCATCCATAAGGCAAACGATATGGAAATAAAGTTTGAAAAAAACATAAAAGACCATACCGAAGGTATTAAAACTGTATTTGAGATACTGACCAACGATGAAACAGGAAGTCTGGAACACCTTGAAGAGATAGAAGCGGTAGGTCACAGGGTTGTTCACGGGGGTGAGGATTTTAGCGGCA
>JAOZOC010000475.1 GCA_029933495.1 Bacteroidales bacterium | reverse complement strand
GTACCACCGGAAATATTTGTTGTCAGTGAATATGATGATCCTCCGTAAAGGTAAACACCATAATCATTCTCAAAGTTAAGAACTCCTCCAGCCATTGTTAAACTCACATCTTCGGCCAATGGCCAGTAGCTGAAATCTGTTCCGCCATAAATATTCATCTCCCCGTCATAAATTATTACAGAGCCATTCAGGTCAACCCATCCTGACGGATCCTGATACAGATTAATTCTGCCATTGCTTCCATTAACAAAGTAATTACCATAAATGCCGTTGTCAAACAGATCGTTTGCCGTAAAAGTTCCGTCTGTAGCAGCTATACCACCGCCTAACCACCGGTATGACTGGCAGGTAACCGTTTGGCCGGCGTTGATAAGCAGATAGCCCCAGGGCTGTTGATTAACCCGCAGATTATAAAAATCTTCTGTGGAGCAGAGCTGATAGCCTTCTCCATTAAAAATGACCGTTCCCGTACCTTCTAAAAACACTTCCGGTGTAACGTTATTAACCCAGTCTCCTCCATCAGCTCCTCCAATCTTCATTATTTCCGGTGCATCAAATATCCCTGCATCAATTGTAAAGTTGTGATGCAATATAAGATTGCTGTCGGCTATAACAGTTATTCCTTTTGTTACAATTTCTTTTGTTCCGTCACGGTGTTCAATTATATTCTTTTGCTGATTGGGTGAATGATTATTCTTTGATGACTTATTTATAGTTAGATTGTAGAAATTGCTTCCTGTTGTTTGGGAAATATTTACATTATTATCACCATAAAGCTCAATGGTGCCTCCTTCGGGAGTAAAATCATCCCTAAGTTCATAAAAGCTCCAGGCTGTGCGAATTGTACCACCTGTAATATTCTCGGTAAAGCTATACGACCCCGGACTGATACGGATAGGATTATCCGGAAAGTCAAGTATTCCATCCGTCATCTCAATGACCGCATTTCCCTGATAGGGCCACCACGAAGCACCATTTCCTCCGTAAACAGACATTGTGCCTCCGTATATTTTAATTGTTCCATTAAGGTCTGTAAATTGATTTGCATCCTGCATTAAGTTTATTACGCCTCCGGAACTACACTGAAAAGTACCGTAAAGTCCATTGTTTGCAAGATCATTAGCGGTAAAACTCCCGGATATTACATTTATTCCACCCAATGACCATTGGTAAAAATTACAAACCACATCCGTTATAGGATCATCAACAGTTAAAAACCCCCCACCTTTAATATCTATTTTATCAAAATGCTCATCACCATAAACATACTGAGAACCGGCTCCTTCAAATACTACCCAACTGTCATCCTCGACAAATGCCGATGGGCCTGCATTGTTAGTCCAGTTGCCTCCGAGATAAACATAATGTGCCTGGGGTATAAAACTGCCACTTTCAATTGTGATGTCATTTGCTATATGAATATCTCCGTTCAGGGTAAGACTTGAAGCAGGATTTATTACAAGGTTATCAAAGGTTCCGTTAGGAGAACTCATATTTATTGTTTGCTCCGAGCCGTTTAAAATAAACGAATTGGAATTTGTTCCGTAGGAAAAATTGAATTCCCCGTAATTCCACAAATCACCACCGCAAATTATATTCTGATTATAATGATTTGTAAAACTTGTACCCGGTTGGATATATAAATCATCATTAATAACAAGTGGATTGTTGGAGTCATAACTTAGTGTAATCGTACCCGAACCACCTTTATCCATATAGATAGCATTAAAACTGCTTGTTGGTGATTTGGACTTTATCTCGGAGTTGCCTGCGCCGTTGAAATATACCGTTCCATTGGCAAGTTGCGCATTTGAACCGGTGTTAAAATACCAGTTACCATAAACCCAAAATGCTGAGGAAGCACTAAAATAAGCGGTAGAATTATTGTTCCAGTAAACATTGCCGTCAACTATTAATGAACCGCTACTATTATCCATCATTAACTCGGCATAAATTGTAAGGTCACCATAAATGTGCAAAGAGTTATCATATATCCTAAAATAATTTCCGGTTCCTTCCTCTATTGTCAGGCTTTTACAAGCTGCATTGGAGCCATATAGCCAACACTTATTAGTCACATTAGGAATCCTGACATCCATAGTGGCATCAGGTACTATCCCTGCCACCCAGTTTCCGGGATTAAACCAGTCGTTGTTCACGGCACCTGTCCAGGTTCCCGCTTCTTTTATATTGATATTGTAATCACAATAAGTATAATTATTTGACCACACACAAACCCCATAATAATCTGCTATTGCAACGGTGATTGAAAAGGATTCATTTAATCCCGCACCCGTGTTGTCCGATATGGCCAGATTTGAAGACCTGTCACCATAATATGAGCTTGCCGTGGAACTGTAAATAGCAAAACCGAGGTCAGTAGTTCCGGATGTAATATCAAGACCAAATTCATAAGAACCCGATTCGAGGTAAACATCATACATTTCAACAACGTCACTGCCAGACCATGTGTCGGGATTATCTCCGATTGTCAGAATTTCATTACCGTTCTCAAATTCAACATAGATACTTCCAATTCCTGAATAGCGGTCAAATTTTACTCCCCAATATTGCGATGGAGCCTTATGCCCATCCAGAACTATGAAGTCAAAGTATGATTCTCCATACATAGACGAAGCAATAACATTTGAAAAAACATTGTCATCATACAGATAAACATCCCAATCCTCACCGGGAAGATCAGGTCTTAGACCAACCCCAACGACACACCAAGTAGGATAATCCGGACTAAATTGAAAATACGAAGGGTCTACTCCAGCTATAACTTTAACGTCGCTTTCTAAAGTATCAATTGTTCCACCAGGGATTATTTCAAAATTTCCAAAACTTCCATCGGAACCTAAAAGAGACCCATCAGATGCTTTTATTTCAACTTTAATTCTGCATTCCTGGGAGTTTATTCCTGAAGGAATTTTCCAATCATAAACACCATCATTTAAAGTATTCGATATTATGGTTGTCCAATTGTAACCTCCATTCAAGCTATAATATAAATTTGTATTGTTTGCATAGTCACTATTCCATTTTATTTCCATCATTCCATTGGCTCCATAACTACCACCATTCCCATTGCCATTGTATGATATATCCCCCAAGGGTGAAACCAAGTTTACTGGGTTTCCAAAAGCGCCCCCGGCCTCAACGGTATATACCCTTATTACATCCGTAAATGTCCGCCATTCCACAACACCCCACCATGTATTATGTACACAAATTTGCTCAGCTGCCGCATCATATGCTACGCAG
>JAOZOC010000474.1 GCA_029933495.1 Bacteroidales bacterium | reverse complement strand
GCCGTCCTTTCAGGACTGTCAACTTCTTTTTTCTCAAGACTTTGCTACACTTCGTACTGTGTTGTTAGTGTCGTCCTTTCAGGACTGTCAACTCTTTCGTCACAAGATTTTGCTACGCTTCGTACTGTGTTGTTATGTGTCGTCCTTTCAGGACTATTAACATCTTAATTTACCCACTCCTGGCTTTTTTGAACAAGATGTTATAAAAAGCCTTAAAGAAATATTTAATATCTGTTGTAAAGGGATGTTTTTCTGATTCTTCGAGGTATTTCATTTCGGAAGCCATTATCTCATCCAGAGTCTTCGGCATATCCACATAAAACGGAGGAACTAATCCGGGTTTGTGTTTTATCCTTTTAGCTTTCAACTCTTCAGAATAGAGGTTAAAATAATGTTTACTCAAGGGCCTTACACCTACAATTTTCATTTCTCGTTTTAGCAGATTAAACACCATCGGCAATTCATCTAACCAGAATTTTCGCATAAACTTACCGGAACCGGTAATTCTGAAGTCATTACTGAACTTTCCACCCTCCTGCAGGCTATTTTTCTGAAAAACATACTCCTGTAAATACTCTGAATAGGCATGCATTGTACGCATTTTATAAACACCAATCATCTTTCCGCCTTTACCATGTCGCTGAAGTCTGATAAATGGCCCGTAAGTTGGAGTTTCAGGATAATCAGGCTCTTTCACTTTCCTCATCACAAAGAAAAAGTTTCCATCGATAAATTTCTCCTCAACACACTCAAAACCGCAAGAGTAAAGTCGGCCAAGTGTTTCAGCCCTGGAAATAACCCTGTTTCTTCCGAGAGTAATATAGAAATAGATGTTCTTTGTAACAGGCAGTTTTGGAAAAACCCTTGTAAAGATAAAATCGAAGAAATAATATATCCAGTTTAGTACCGGAGGATACTTTTTAAGCAGCCTCTCTTTTCTGAGTGGATATGTCTCAGAACTGCTTATGTAAACACCACCAAATGGCAATTTTGAATTTATTGATTCAAAAAACTTGTTTATTCTTCGTATGTCATTGATTTTATGTAAATTGATCAGGCTTTTAAACCGGTTTACCGGTAGCTGGTCAATATTGAACTGTGTTGTCGTTGAAAGAATAAGATTATCGGGGTTGCCAACATCAATATAATTGGAAATGAAACGGTAAACACTCTCACTTGCTTCATTAATTATTATCTCTTTAATCTGCTTTCGTGTCTCAACATTTTTCGTTTCATCTATCTTTTCGCCAGCAATATCAAAAGCTCTTTCAGTAGGAAATATCCTTTCTCGTATCCTCTGCTCATCAAGCTCGGGCACCTGAACCGGTGTGCGATAGGAGAAATAAATATAACCAAAAAAAATCTCAACAAGTGTTGATAGCAGTATTGTCCCGAATACTATAAGCCTGGAGTAACCAAACATGCCAAACGAGTACATAAGAGTAGTGATTACGGCAAGAACAGTTGCATTGGCTATAAGTATTGGATATATAACATTTTTTGGTCTCCGGGCTTTTCGTATATCATATTTCCCAAGAAGCAAAGAAACGAATATCCATACAATTAAAAAGTAGAGGAATGGCTGTGCAAACATTGGGAGATATCTACTTACTGTTGCAGGCTTCAGCCAGGCAAAGAAAAGAAAAGCCAGAAAGACGATCAGCACATCAATGATGATAAAGATCAGTCTCCTCTTCAAAAATTTTCTTCTATTTTTTTTATTACTCTCCACTTATTAGGATAAATTATTGGGCAAAGTTATTGATTATTTTAACTCACCCCCCTACCCCCTCTCTACCATGGCAGAGAGGGGGAGTACGGTTCGTTTCAATTTTGCTTTTCTAAAAAAATAAAAATCATATTTTTCAATAATTCTATCTGTTTTTTTGTCTCGCACTGCTGTATCGCCCCTCTTTGACGTAGTCAGAGAGGGGAAGGGGGTGAGTCAAAAGAATTTCCTTATTCTCTCTTTCACCTTTTCGATATCACTCAGTTCATCATTGTTGATCCTTACAACACGAATTCCCATTTCATTTATTATAATAGTTCTTTGTTCATCATATTCTTTTTGATAATCGTGAACCTTACCATCAATTTCAACTACCAGTTTATGTTCTGCACAATAAAAATCGGGTATATAAAATGACAGATTTTTATCATTCCTGTTTTCATAGATTAATGGGTGTTGTCTGACAAATTTTTTTCCGTCGAAATTTCGATTACGGACAAGATTCCAGAAAATCTTTTCGGCAGGTGTTTGGTTTCGTCTGAATTCTCTCGCTAGTGTTATTATTTGTTTTTTGTTCATTTTGACTCACCCCCCTGCCCCCTCTCTAACAGGGCAGAGAGGGTGAGTACAGTTCGTTTCAGTTTTACTTTTCTAAAAACAAAAATTAAATCTTCTTCAGCCAGGCTAAAACATTAAACCCCACTTCGGTTATAGCATAAAGGAATTTATTATTTATCCTTCCGAAACGGCCATAGTTGACCATCTCGCCACCAAATTTGGATTTGAACTCCCTAACTCCATAATCCTTGTCGGGAACACCGACACCCATAAAATCAAAAATCTTCAGGTTGTTTTTAACACCATAATCAATTGCTGCCCAGGTTGCCAGCACACTGGGATACAAATTTTTATACTCCCTGTCCATCCCGCAGATATACCATTCATAAATAACCTTATTCTTTAATACGGGCGATAAGATTCCTCCGATTATCTCATCCTTGTATTTTATCAGCTTAATGATACCAAGCCTGCCATCTTTCGACTGCTCATAGAAACTCTTGAAAAAAGACCATTCCGGCAACGGTTTCTTTACTTTGTATTTGTAGAGATAGTATAGCAGTTTATAAAACTCCTTAACCTGTTCAATATTCTCAGGATCAACAATCTCAGCTCCCTCTTTAAGTCCCTTTTTCACCTGTCGCATCTTGCTGCTGCTCATCCTTTTCCTGACATCTTTTTCCGAAGTTGTATCAACAAGATAGTTTAGTCTTTCAAGATATTTTGAAACCATTAGCGCTGTTATAGTTTTTCCAAGACCTATTTCGTCCCCGATTAAAACCCTAATTGGTCTTCTAAGCGCAAGCCTCGATACGATTTCATATTGATGAATGTAATGCCTAGGTGGATTTTCTTTATCGACGCCTAAGTACGGCGCGATAAAAGGATGATAGCTAAACTCGTGTAAAATGTTGCTGAGAAAATCTTTGACTGCCTCCTTAAGCTCCATAAGCAACTACTCCAAGCCGAAGAAAAGCTTAAAGGCA
>JAOZOC010000042.1 GCA_029933495.1 Bacteroidales bacterium | reverse complement strand
AAAATGAAAAAAACTCTTATTGTGGAAGAAGGGTAAGTTTGACAATATTTTCAGTGGCATAAAGCAAAACAAAAAACATAATTACAAGAATAAGCAGCACAACATTTGGGTCAATTTTCAGAGGCCGGATCTTTTTCAACATATATTCCTTCATTGTCTTCATAGCGTTAATATCATTAATTTGTTTTAATGATGTTTCTTAGTAGATGTTGTTTTTTAACTTTTGGTTGCTTCAAATTTGATTTTTTTTTAAATTGCATATTTTAACAAATCGCTGCACTAGTATTAATTCAACAACGCAACCCTTCTGATTATTTTCGCATCATATTATAAATCATTTGTCGTGTAAGCAATATTTTTTATAATTTAGTGGTTTTACTGTATCGTAATATCGGTAAAGCCAATGGCAAAAGATGATTTAAATTATATTATCGAGGGATGCTTATCCGGAAAGAGAAAAGCGCAGCAAGAGTTGTATAATCTTTTTTCGGAGCAGATGTTTGGGGTTTGCCAGTATTATTCAAAGGATTATACAGAAGCTGAAGATACTTTGCATGAGGGGTTTATGAAGGTGTTTCAGAATATGAAACAGTTTGGGAATAAAGGTTCTTTAGCAGGCTGGATTCGACGCATAATGATTAATACAGCACTGGAAAAGTATCGGAAGCAGCATCAGTTGTATGCCCTGAACGATAATATAGATTTTGTTGATGATATAGATTTTTCGGAGGTTATTGATGATATTTCGGTTCAGGACCTTATTAGACTGATTAGGGAACTATCTCCAAAATATCGCGTTGTCTTTAATTTATATGCCATTGAAGGATATTCGCACAGAGAAATTGGTGAAATGCTGGGGATTTCAGAAGGCACATCGAAATCTAATCTTTCAAGAGCAAGATATATTTTGCAGAATAAAGTGAAAAAGTATTTTTATACAACACCGGTACAAAAAATAAATGAACAGAGATAAGAAAAATATTGACAGGCTTTTTGAACAAGGACTGAAGGGATATAAAGAAAGCCCGCCGATTTATTCCTGGGACAGGCTTGATGCCGGTCTTGGAAAAGCGGACAAACAGAAGACTTTCTTTTATCTCAGATTACTTGCAGCTTCAATAATTATTCTTTTTGCATTCGGAGCCGGTTATTTTTATGGTGTTTATAATCTTGATAACGGTTCTTATAGTCAAATATCCGAAAATGACAATACAGAACTACCTGTAGTACTGCCTTCCACAACAGAGATTTCTGATGTTAAAACTGATGGTACTAAAGAAATATTTATTAAAGAACAGGAGCCGGATAATGTTTCTGAAAATAATGCTGTCATTACTGCCGAGGTAGAATCAGTAAATTATACCTCATCCGAAAACAGTTCTGTTGTTGAAAATGATAATGTTGTCTTACTTGCTGATAATTCATCTTCCATAGAAATTGAAAAAACCGAAATTCGTAAACTTGAAATGAAGGAAATTACTTCTATTATTGTTGAAAAGGAGGTATTATCAGAGATGCTGGCTAATTCTTATCAGAAAAAAAATACAGAAATACTTACTTATTATGATATTGAAACTGAGCCGTTGCAGGAATATGGTTTTGAAGAGAATATTGTTAAATCGAATGCGCTTAGGTGGACTGTTGGGGCGCAGGTTGCTCCAATTTATTCCTATCGTGACATTAGTACGACATATTCAAGTGGTTCGATAGCAAATGAACTGTCATATAATAATACCGAAGATCCAATGACTTCAATTGCTGCAGGTGTAGATGTGAATTATAGCGTAAGTAAAAGGGTAAGCTTTCAGACGGGGATGTATTACTCCCAAATCGGACAGATTAATAATGATGCACTCTCTTTTGTAGAGGATGATGGGAAGTTTTTATTGTATTCTATTGAAACATCATTGGGCGTTATAGATTTTACTATGGAGAATGTACCTTCGGATATCAGAGAGATTATTGAGGCCAAGGATACTGTTGATTTAATTGATCAGTTAAATGTTAAAGTTGTTGAGGGTTTTGATATTTTTGAGGTACCATTAATGCTTCGTTATAAGGTTTTGAATAAGAAGTTTTCTATAAATGTAATGGGAGGTGTCAGTCCTGCTTTTGTGACTAATAATAGTGCTTATCTTGAGGTTGATGCTCAAAAGTATGATGTTGAGAATTCTGATAATTTTAATTCTGTTTTCTTTAACAGTTCGCTATCTTTGGGATTGGAATACAGTTTTCTAAAAAAGTTGTCTATTAATTTTGAACCTACTTTTAAATATGCTTTAAGCCCGATTAATAAAGATGGTGATTTTGATTATCACCCATACTCTATTAGCTGGTTTACAGGGCTCAGATATAGTTTTTAAATTATCTCCTTCTCATTGGGGCTCTTCCACGACTTCTGCTGGAAGATCTTCCACCTCTCCTTGATGACTTTTTAAAGCTTTCAATGTAGTATGTAATACCAATACTGAGGTAACTGTAATAGTCATAGTTTTTGTTTTTAACCAGATCATCGAGTTTGTCGTTCTGTGCCTGACGCATCCCCATATCCATAGTCATTCCAAGTTTTTCAGTAAATTGGTATTCTAATCCGAAACCAAAGAAGTAAACAAATTCGGGGGTGCCTGTATCTTCAATTGAGATATCTGACGGGTCTTCTAATTTATATTGTTCACTTTTAAATGTAAACTGACCTGCACCAAGATATCCATACACATCAAAGTTTGATAAATTGTCAGGGGAGAAAAGATTTATGAAATTCACCCTTGCCTGGATATTGAGTTCAAGAATATTTGCATTAAATACAGTTGTTGAATTCTGGCCTTTAAGCGTTCCATATAATATCTGCCCGGTAATGGCAAACTTATCATTAATGTTTTTAGACAGTAGTACTCCGAAAGCCGGCCCACTCTCTTTTGATAGTTTGTCAGCAATGTCAGTATCGTAAAGACTTAAATCTCCAAAGAATGAAGTTAAGCCACCATTAACATTTACTGACCATTTATCCCAAAATCCGGGTTTCCAGCGTCCGCCCCACCTCTGACTACTGGCTATTTCAGGAAGAAGTAATGAAACAAACAGAGTGGCAAGGATTATGTATTTAATTTGCTTTTTCACGATATATAGTTTTAATTATTATTCAATAATTTCGTTTTTATTTAATATTTTCTGATTAAAGGTGTTTTCTTTATTTTCCTGTAAGGCTTATTTGCATTATTAATATTGTATGTGATACCTACCGATATATAAGAGTAATAATCTTTATCCTTTTTATTTTTAGTTCCGTCTATCTGATCGTTATTTGTCATTCGCCCATTGATCTCGGCAGTAAAACTAAATGATGGACTTATTGAATAGGATGCACCCGTTCCCAGAAGGAATACAAACTCAGGAACACCTGTATTAACAATTCTGTCTTCTTTCTCTGGATCTTTGTATGTTAGCTTTGATGAAAATCTGAACTGACCAAGCCCCAATTTTACATACAGAGAAAAGCGACCTTCATTATCAGGTAGCAACAGGTTTACAATATTTAAGGTTGTATTAAAGGTATATTCCAAAACATCTGCTTCAAAATGTGATTTGGAGTTTTTCCCTTTGAGTTTGCCTTTTAAAAACTGAAGTTCAAGATTGAAAAGAGGATTTATTCTTCTGGATATAATTATACCGTAACCTACTGAACTTTCCTTTTTCAGTTTATCAGCATAATCATCATCATATAAACTAACGTCTCCAAAGAATGACGTTGCGCCCATATTAAGATTGACTCCCCAGTTCTTTGTCCATTCAAATTTTTTCGGCTTCAACCTTTTGCTGTATTGAGCATTTGTGCTCACAGAAAAGGAAAGGGCCAGAAAAAGACAGATAAAGGCATAAATCCCTGAAACTCTCCTGAGTTTTTCAACTTTTCTTCTTATTTTAATAATTATTCTCATATTTTTAATAAGCATTACCCTATTTGGGGAAATATGTAAATTCAATGTTTGTACCAAAAAACACAAGTGAAAGAAAATCAGGCAGTTGTGAAGTGAATCTATATACTATAAAAAATGGGGCGTATATTTATTAACAAATGAATGTTAATAAGTATCTGATTGCCAGTCGTATAAAGAAAAGTAGCGATTATTGATTTCAGATAAGATTATCCGTTTTCGTAGAAATAAAAAAACCACGCATCTCAGATACATGGTTTAAATGTTTTTTAAAGTAAATTATTCTAGCAACCCCCTGCTGTTGCCTTAGTTTTCTTTTTGCGTTTGATAACAGGAGCTTTTTTTGTCTCTTTTTTTATATCACTACCTGGGGAGGCAGTTGCTTTCGCCACTTCCGAGTAATTGTAATCCGGTTGCATAAGAATATAGCTTTTGTCATCTTTTGTTTTGGCAAGATCATTTTTATGTAAGGTATAATATTGATACCCACCCAGTAAAAGTTTAACATTATCAAAACCCAGTTGTCTGAAAACCATCCAGGGGCCATTTGCTTCAAGCTGATTATTACCATAGAGGATAACGGCCATTCCTTCTTTCTTGAGATCTTTAAGACGTTTAATATTTTCTTTATTTGTTAAATCATAAGCTGAAATGTTCTCGGCACCATCAATATGGCCCTTGCTATATTCAAATTTATTACGAATATCAATAAGTATTACTGTATCAATGGTTCCCTTTAATACTGCATCAAGCTGATAAGGATAAACACTGCCACTATTACTACTAACTAAATTGAGAGTTTGCAGTGGTGTTAATGTATATGTTAAACGGGGTGATTTTAAGGTCACCAATCCAATGACGATTATAACAACAAAAAGAACCATTGTAATTACAGTGCGCTTAGGATTTACCTCGTGTACATGTTTATTTGGCATAATATTCTTCTTTTATTGATACTTACAATTATTAACAACCACCAGCGGTTGCTTTTGTTTTTTTCTTCCGTTTGATAGTTACCTGAGATTTAGAATCTGATTTAGGCGCTGAAATGGACGCGCCAGTGAAATACATACTTGCTCCTTTTCTGAAATCGTACTGATCGAACTCATCTCCTGAAGCTGTTTCAGGAGGAGGTGTCGGCTGTATGATTGTTTTTATCCAACAATTAAGCCCCCCTTTCATAATATAGATTCTGGAAATATCCATCCTTTTTGCAATAACCCAGGCCTGGTCAGCAAGGATATCATCATTACAGTAAAAGATAGCATTCATATCTTCAATACCAAGATAATCTGAGTAGTTTGGTGATAAGATGCTGTCTAAAGGGATGTTGATTGCATTTGGTAGTGCAAACTTGTCATATTCTTTTGCACACCTGACGTCGATTAATTCAAGAGTAGGATCCTGCTCAATAAGCATTTTTGCAACCTGATCGGTAGTAACATAACGACTGGGTTGAATAATATCCCATAAAAGATCCTCAGGATTAATCTGGGTGTAATTTGTTCTTTCCGGCAGAATTAGCAAGCCACCGGCTAGTATTATCATAAGGATAGCAAGAAATAAATAATTCTTATTCATGGTTATTCAAATTTAGATTCAGTTCTGTTTTTTCTAACTTTCTTTTCGATGAGCCAGGTTACATAAAAGGCCACAATTGCCATAATTACAAAAATGAAAGTAACCAATTCATTTGAAACACTGAATACTTCTCCAATTGTAATATTTCCCATATATCCTGAATAATAGAAGTTTTCGAAAAGAGGGAATGCCTCTGCAAAAATGAAGACCCCAATAATAAATCCTCCCAGAAAAGCAAATCCGTCGAGCTTACCTATGGCACAGGCTGTATAGCTTGTTCCCGGGCAAAACCCTCCAATTACAAATCCAAGCCCCATAATGAACCCTCCTAATATCATTGGCGCAAGATAGGTTGGTAATACAAAAACCATATCCAATTCTATCCAACCCAGATAGTTAAAATATAAGAGTCCTACCATAGCAACAATCATTGCTGTAAAAAATACACGTAGTACAACAAAATTATAGCCGTAAAATACTCCTGCTATATTTCTCGAAGAGGAGAAGCCTGAAGATTCTAGTAAAAACCCGAAAGCTGTTCCTATCAATAGAGCAATTACAAAATCCCATTGCCCTGTTATAATGCCTTGTGGAATTAAAGGTCCCATATCATCTGTTTTTTATTAAATCCATAATTTTCTAAAGAAATATGCAAATACATATCCGATTCCAAACATAAATACCATAACAAGTAATCCACCGAAGGACAAGGAAGCAGTTCCGCTAAGAGCTGCACCACTCGAGCATCCACGGCCAAATTGGCTTCCTATTCCAAACAACATCCCTCCCACAACAGCAGCAATCATTCTGGTTGTACCTGTTATATTTGGAGAGTGCTCAATTCTTAATTTTTTTAATCTCCCATATATTCCTCCTGAAAGCATTCCTCCAAAGAAAGTCCCGATAGCGCCAAATATCAACCAGTTAAATAATGGTGATGAGCCGTCAGTAGGAATAAATTTGTCGTAGTAAGCATTTCCTTCGGCATGTGCCGGAGCTATTTTGTCAACAATTGCTACAATAGAAAGCTTTACTGCCCCGCTGGCACTCAATCCCCTGCCTGCAATGTAGAATGTTGCCAAAAGTAAAAGGCCCAGCAATACGCCCCCAAAGTATGGGTTTATATATCTTGGTCCTTTATTAATATTTGAGTTCTTTTTCATTGTTATTCAATTTATTTTATCAATATAAAAAGCGGGTTATCTGTCCGGCTTCTACCATAACAAACCTAAAAACAAGGCCTCCTATTAATATGAGGAGGGCTGGAATCCAAACGGGAATATGAAATCCTCTGAGCTCCAGAGTTTCGAGAACTGCAGGAAAGACAAGACCCAAAATAATTACAAATACCCAAAAAACCACTGTAAATTCACCACCAAGGAATAGGGCTGCAGCTTCAATCTGTACTTCAGAAGCTGAAAGAAAGCCCATAAAAAGGTGAATAATCAGAAATAGTTCAACCCCAATCATAATAAGATCTAAACGGCTTAGCACCTTTCTTTCATATTTGCTTTTGGACATCCACATACTGGCAGCAAGCCCGGTTGATAAGCCGGAAACAAGGAACAACGGTCCAAGAATGGAAGTGTTCCATAATGGTCTGGCATTAAATGCAGAAAGCAATATTCCGGTGTAAACACCAAGGATAACCGCCAGCATCATCATTATCCAGGCAAGACCTTTGCGGTTTTTTATCGCATATGCTTCAGCCTTATTCAAAAATTCAAATTTCCAGTCCCATTTGGGGAATAGCTCCTTCATATAAGTAGCAACCCAGATAAATGATATTGGTGTTATCAGCATTAGAGTCCAGGCTCCCCACGACATTGGGGAAGTAAACCTGACCGTGGTGTATAATTGCCAGAAATACAACTTATGCTTTAGGTCGAGGAAAAGTGCAAACAGTCCAAGAACCAAAGCAAAAGGGACAAGGAAAGGAGCCCATTTTACGGTGGCTTCCATATCTTTCTCTTTCCGCATTATTGTAAAATATCCGGCAAAGAATAAAATACCGGCTGCCAGGCCACCAAGATAGAGGTATAGTGGAATCTGCCAATGCCATATATTTAAATAGGGGTCGATATTTGGAATATCGCGTCCGCTGACAAATAATTCTTCTTTCATTTTCTTATTATCGTTTATTTAATATTATGTAAGAAAATATAGTTGTGGTTTTGTCCCTGCCTCAGGTGCCAGAACTTTCCACTTTCTGTGTTGTAGTGCTTTTGATACATCTGAGTTCGGATCGTCAAGGTCACCAAAATAGAGACATTTTGTTGGGCAAACCTCAACACAAGCCGGTAACTGACCGTTGTCAACACGGTGCTTACAAAATGTACATTTATCAACGTATCCATCGGGATGGGAATAGCGTGCATCATACGGGCATGATTGAATACAGGCACCGCACCCTATACACTTATCCGCAGTAACCATTACAATTCCACCTTCAACAATATGACTGGCACCTGTTGGGCAGCATCTCACACAAGGTGAATTGTCGCAATGGTTGCACCTTTCTGATCTTAACTCAATTTCAACATTTGGATAGGTTCCCGCAACATTTTCAACAATCCAGTCGCGGCAATATCCATGTGGAACATTATTTTCAGTTTGGCAGGCAACTACACAGTCGCCACAACCTACACATTTTTTTGTGTCAATAGCCATTGCGTATCTCATGATTCAGCCTCCTTTCCTGGGTCTTCTTGTAAAAATGTAACAAAGTTGCCCCGCATACCGGTACCTCCCATAACCGGATCGATCATAACTTTTGTTATAAGTTCAGAATCGTTAGCGCCATGGCCATAAGCTCTTGAGAGAGCCTTTTTGGAATGGCCAAAACCATGCACCATATATACCGAGTCCCAACGTATGCGTTCAGTGATTCTGACCTTTATGGGAAACGATGAAACAATACCGTCTTGATTTTTTAGCCAAACAAGATCACCATTATTAAAATTCCACAATTTGGCAACCTTGGGATTAACCCAGACTGCATTTTCTTTTTTCAGGTCCCACAAATTATGATTATTTGCTGTACGGCTGAAAGTGTGCATTGGAGCCCGCCCGTATATCAGTCTGTAAAACCCTTCTTCCGGTTCGGGATGAGGCGTATAAACAGGTATCGGATCAAAATTTTCAGCAGCCATCTCATTCGACCACAATTCAATCTTTCCGGATGGTGTATTGAATTCTAACTCTTCTCCTTTTTTAAAATAGAGGGCACCATCCTGACGGTCAAATTTCTTTACACCTATTCTTTGCATCTCCTCTAAAGATGAGCCTACCTGTTTTAGCTGCCAGTCAAGTTGCTCCGTTATATCATCATAAGGGAAGTATTCACCGAGACCAAGTTTTTCGGCAAGCTGTTTAGCAATCCACCAGGCTGGTTTTGTATTATACTTTGGCTCTACAGCTGGCATTCTAAGTGCTAAATATGGCTCTCTGTGGGGAGATGTTCTTATATTGTCATATCTTTCAAGATATGTACATTCCGGGAAGACTACATCAGCATAGCCGGTAACTTCCATAGGCATTGTATCAATAACAACCATAAAATCAAGATGCGACATAGCATCAATAGTGTGCTGCATGTTTGGAAGTGTTAATGGCAGGTTTGTTCCTGATACTATCCATGCTTTGAAAGAACAGTCGCGATCATCAGTTGGAATGGTTGCATCGCAAATGCCGGATGAAAGTGCAAGGCTTGCAAGCTCATACTGACCCGGAAATGCGTCACGCCATGTCCTTTTTGGTTTAGGAAATGGTGGTATTTTTTGGTGTGCAAGATGTACTTTTTCTTTTAAATAAAAACCTCCCCGGCTTCCCCAGGAACCTAACAAGGCGTTTATTATTGCAATTGCTCTGGTGCGTTGAGTATCGTCGCCATACCATGTAACGTGCCTTCCGGGATGAACAATTATTGCCGGAGCTGCATCTGCCATTTCGCGGGCAGTTTTCCTGATAACAGATGGCTCGATGGTTGTGATTCCATAAGCCCATTCAGGAGTCATATCTTTAACGTGTTCCTTCAGTAAATCAAAACCAAAAGTGTATTTCTCAACATATTCCTTATTATACCTCTCTTCATATATTAAAACATGTATCCAGGCAAGAAGTAGTGCAATATCGGTTGCAGGTTTAATTGGTAGCCAATATTTCGACTTGCTTGCAGCAGTTGATAATCTCGGGTCAACAGTTATGATAGTTGCTCCGCGGTCAATAGCCTCTGACATTTCCTGAACCTGCCCGTTGTGCATATTTTCACCAATATGAGAACCGATAAGTACAAGACATTTAGTATCTCTTATGTCTGTTGGTTCGGGTGAGCCAACTGCTTCGCCGAATGTTGCAATCCAGCCTGTTTCACGCGGTCCGCGACATTGTGCAAATGAGGGAGCTGCAATATTTTCAGAACCAAATGCTTTTAGTAAAGTGCCGAAGTATTTTCCACCTGAACCATGATTAAAGAGAGCTACACACTCAGGACCATGCTCTTTTGCTACCTCTTTCAACCGTTTGGCTGTGTACTCAAGAGCTTCTTCCCACGAGGCCTCTCTGAAAACCTGCTTGCCATCTTTTTCTTCCCGAATTAATGGAGTTTTAAGTCTGTCTTCATCATTATACATGCCAACACCACCTGTGCCTCTGGGGCAAAGTCTTCCGTTGCAATGTGGGTCTTCTTCATTACCAAGAATTTTTTTGATATTCCCCTCTTTGTCCACATAGGTCCAGCCTGCACATTTCCAAAAACAAACTTCGCAGTAGGTTGGATAACGTTTTAGCTCGGTGTCGCTAACAGGTTCGGAATCTTTGCCTGCAAACGCTTTGCCAACTCCGTTCCAGTTAAGAACACTAAGCCCGAGTGCAGCAGCTCCTGTTCCTGCTGTGGAGATTTTAATGAAATCTCGTCTTGTCGTCATTGATATTAATTTAATATAAAATAAGCTATATATGTATATAAGTTCAGGCAAAATTAATTACTTTTTTGGAAAAAAATCTAATTTAGAAGGGATTTTAAATAGTGTAAAAATCATTGAAAAACAATCCAATACAAGCATTATCTTTTTTTGGTGAAAATGGATTAACAATGTATTGCTTTGAGAATGAGGTAGATAAAATTGTTATTTAGACAGATTATAAATTTCTGTTTTTTTATGATAAATGTTAGTTTTACTTGACGGGAAAAGTCGTGCATACTTCTCTTGTATTTTAAGTTTTTGTATGATCTCTTTTTCCTATGCCTTTGCCGTTGCGTAGCTATGGCGGAGCGCGGTAAAGCTACAGCGACACGCAGATGGGATTAGTAATGACAATTGTAGAGATGGATGGATTGCACTGGGTGTCCCGTATCGAAACTTCGGTTGACGCAGAAATTTTCGTATTCCAAAATGATTTGTAATTTTGACGCTCACTGATAAATTAAATTGGATAATAGAAATAAGATATCACGAAAGGAATTTCTCCGATATATATGGGTCGTCATAGCTGCTCCTTTTATATTTATTTGGGGTATGTCTGTTAAAAGATACAGGGAAGCAGGCACTAAAACCCAGGTTAGGATTGCCGATGATATTCCCAACGGGATTTCATTCTTTGATGAAGTTGTTATTTCAAAACAAGCGGAAGATATTAAGGTCTATTCAGCACATTGCACACATCTTGGTTGTATAATAAATAATGAGGTTAACAGAGAAATGGTTTGTCCATGTCATGGCTCCAGGTTTGATGCGAATGGAAAGCCGACAAAAGGACCGGCAGTTGAAAGATTACGGCAGTTGAGATTTGAACGGCAGGATGGAGAAATAATAATTGAGGTTTAAGTGTTTTTTTTCCTCTCCTTTTTCAACATCCATAGTTTTAACGAAGGAATGAGAGGAGAGTCCCGAAAGTTTTCAGGGAGGGTGAGGAGTCTTTAACTTAGGAATTACAATAAATGACAGATAATTTTAAAAAAATAAAATCCTTAATCATTTATGATACCTATGGTGCCATTGCGAGTGCCGCATTCCTGATTTGTGCTGTAAGCGGGATTTTTATTGCAATTCCTTATGATATTTCAGCACCCTATGAGTCGATAGGAGAAATGTTAATAGTAAACCCTTTTGCTGTTTTTTTTCGCAATGCTCATTACTGGAGTGCCCAGCTTTTTCTGATATTTACTCTTCTCCATATATGGGATCATCTAAAGCAGTCAGGAGAGAAAAAGGTCAGGCCGGGTGTGTGGCTTCGATTGGTGATTTCAGTATTGGTAGTATTTTTTGTGATGATTACCGGCTTTATCCTGAAAGCTGATGCAGATGCTTTTCAGGCCAGGCAAATTATGGAAAGCCTCATTGAGAAAATCCCTTTCGTTGGCGATCTGCTTGCATTTTCATTGCTTGGGCAGGGGAAAGACCTTCAGCTTGTTTATGTTCATCATATTGCAACTGCTACCATTTTTTTAGTGGTTATAATCATTGAGCATTCAAAAACTATTTGGAGTAAAGGAGCTACATTTCTTTATACACTACTTATCGTTTCAGTATTAAGTTTTTTCTTTCAGGCACCATTGAGCGATAATTTAACCCAGGTTATGAAAGGCCCGTGGTATTTTGTCGGATTACAGGAAATACTTCACTGGCTTAGTTCTCCGGGATTTTCATTAGTGCTTGTTTTCAGTATCCTTTTCATATTATATATACTTCCCCGCATATCGGAAAAGAAATCTAAAATATTGAAAAGGCTGATACTCTATACATTCTATTTATATATGGGCTTAACTATTGTCGGATATTTTTTTCGTGGAGAAAACTGGGAGTGGCGTACTCCCTGGGATGGAAAACGGACGGACTATTTTGATCCAAAGCCAATTCTGTTCGGCCAGAATTATTTTGAAATCCCTGAAAAGGGAATACCCACTATTAATGGCCGAAAGGA
>JAOZOC010000473.1 GCA_029933495.1 Bacteroidales bacterium | reverse complement strand
ATAATAAACATGGCTGGATCAAATTCGGCTGGGGAAGTGGATTTCCACAGGGAGGGCTAAACGACCAGGGTCTTTTCTGGGATGCCTCATCCTGTGCTTATCTGGCAATGCCTGTATCAGAAGAAAATAAAGAAATATTTGCCGGCGCATTAATGCAGAAAGTAATAGAAGAATGTGCAAATATTGAAGAAGCATTAGAAATTTTTGCAAATTATTATTGTGAAGATCAATACAAAGCCCAGTATCTGATTGGGGATTCTTTAGGCAATTCTAAAGTGTTTAATAAACCATAAAGAGCAAACCTATCTAATCTGGTATAATGACAAGTAGCTATATCCTCTATACATCTGTCATCTTCTTCAAAAATTCCTCTTTTCTTCGTCGGGATACATCCACCTCAGATCCATCGGCCATAACAATAGTACCACCGTCACCTTTAATGTAGCGATCAACAAATTTAATATTTACAAGATGTGATTGATGTACCCTGACAAAATCTAAACCTGAGAGAGTTTCATCATACTCTTTCAGAGTTTTTGTAACCAGGATTTTCTCACCTGAATTCAGAAAAAAGTTCGTGTAATTATTATCTGCCTCACACCTCACAATATCTTTTATGTTAATAAACCTGTATCCCTCGAATGTAGGAAGTGTAATCCGTTCAAATCCGTTCTTATTTCTGAGTAGGGTTTGAATCTTATGAGTGATAGTCTCAACATCATAGCCTGGCTCTTTAATTCTATTAACTGACTCTATAAGTTGCTGTGGGTCAACTGGTTTAAGGATATAATCCAGGGCACTGAATTTAATTGCTTTCAGTGCAAACTGGTCATAGGCAGTAACAAATATTACCTTATACTTTAAACCTTTTGTTTTCTCTAGCAGGTCAAAACCCGTTCCGTCAGGCATTTGTATATCAAGAAAGATAACATCCGGCTTCTCTTCAGAAATAATCTTAACTCCCTGTGCAACACTATCCCCCTCCCCTACCACTATAACATTGTCACAAAAATTGTTCAGGATATTTAATACAGCATTCCTGCTCTCCTGTTCGTCGTCAATTATTACGGCCCTAATCATTCTGTTTTTTGTACAAAAATAAAGAAAAAACTAATCTATCTCAAAAGGAATATGGATTTCTACTTGTGTTCCCGCTGCGTCGCCATTTTCATTCTTCAAATCGGTGATTTCGAAACTTATCTGAATACCTTTAACCTTACTTAAAGTGTCAAGCCTTTCATGTGTAACCTGCATTCCCAACGACTTATGATTCTTGTTTTTATCCGTTTTAAGCTCCAAAGCCTTTTCACGCCCGATTCCGTTATCCTTAACAACGCAAACAATAAACTGCTCATTTTGCCTGAACTCAATTTCCAGCAATCCTTTTCCCTTTTTATTCCTTAAACCGTGTTTTATTGAGTTTTCAACAAAAGGCTGAATCAGCATCGGAGGTATATAAATAGAATCAACAGGAAGTCCCGGCTCTGTTTTAATCTGATAATCAAATTTTCGCTTAAACCTTATCCTTTCAAGCTCAATATAAAGTTCGAGTGTACTTATCTCATCTGACAAGAGAATAAGCGATTTTCTCGAATTTTCAAGGATATTACGCATTAGCTGGGCAAATTTCGAAAGATAGGTCATTGCAGTAAAACTGTCATTCCCCGATATATAGCTCTGGATTGAGTTCATCGAATTAAAAATAAAATGCGGATTCATTTGCGACCGGAGAAGTCGTTGCTCGGTTTCAAGGTTCTTCTTTTCAAGTTCAATACGGACATGTTTCTGTTTTAACCTGAACCTGCTGAAAACCAACAATGAAATAACTGCTGCAAGAACAATAAATGCAATTAAAAAGTAAAGTTGTACAGACTGTTTCCTAATTTTCAATGACTGTATTTCTTTGTCTCTTGCGAGTATCTCTATCTCCTTTTCCTTCCTTTCGGTTTCGTATTTCACCTGCATTTCCGATACCTTTTCCACCAAATCATTGCTGAATATCGAATCCTTTAATGCAAACATTTTCTTTTGAACCCAATAGGCATTTTTATAGTCGTTTTTCAAAACGTAATAACCGGAAAGATTTTCATAAACCTCATTAAGAGTTCTTTTCTGTCCCGACTTCTCTGCCATCTTAATACCTTTCATAATAAAAGGGTAAGCTTTATCCGGCTTCTTTTCTTTTATATAAAGGCCTGCAATATTATTATTTGTAACTGCTATACGGCCCTCATCCTTTATGTCATCAAAAACTTCAAGTGCCTGAATATAACACTTTAACGACTTATCATTCTCATTCAGGTCTTTATAAACATTGCCGAGATTATTCAGGGTTTCTGCAATATGTTGTTTATTACCCAATACTTTTCTGATTCTTAATGCTTTAAGGTAATACTCTTTTGCCTTTTCATTTTCATTTAATTTCTCATAAACAGCCCCAATATTATGAAACGATCTTCCTATTCCGGTTGAATCGGAATACTTCTTCCTTATTTCAAGAGCTTTTTTCTGATACTCAATAGCCTTTTCAGACTGGCCTAACGCATTATATAAAGAGCCTATATTATTATAAGAAGTAGCTATTAACCTGTCGGATTTAAGTACTCCGGACTCTAACATTCTGTTTTTCACTTTAAGCGACTTAAGATTAAACTTTAGTGCTTTATTATAATCACCAAGAAAATAGTAATCGTACCCCAAAGCAATGTAAACATTTGACAATGACCTGTCATCTCCCTCTTTTTCAGCAATATCGAGTGCTTTCAAATCATATTCCAGGGCTTTATTATTATCACCAAGATATGCATAACCTGTTGCAATGTTTTCAAGGGCTGCGACCTCTTCATCCTTCAATTCAAACTCTCTCGCAATGTCAAGAGCCTTTGTACCGTAATCAATTTTTTTTTGATGATTGTTTTTTGAATCAATTTTGGCAAGACGGTTAAAAATATGTGCCTTTTCCTGTTCAGGTACAGACTTAAGTACTTGTAAAAGACTATCCACCTCTGTATTCTGCGCATTTAAAAAAAATGAAAACCACAACAGGGAAAACAGTATAAATACTTTTACAAAATCCATACTCTATAATTTGAGTAACAAAGGTAATAAGAATTTCAATTCATAAACCGAATACTATTTCAAAATCACTTAATTCTAATTCAGACATACCAAATTCTATTTACCATTTTTTAATTAATAATGAATTTCGGACTTTTACCCACAAAACAATTAAAATTCAATATTATGAAAAAAGCAAATACCTTGATGTTCACTCT
>JAOZOC010000041.1 GCA_029933495.1 Bacteroidales bacterium | reverse complement strand
AATTTGTGAAACCAACGGGAATAGTATGAATCTGAGCCAAAGCCATAGCTGTTTTAAGTTTTTGAAAGCAAATCTTCAACTACTTTCTTATCCTTATATAACTGCTCTTTCAGTTTCTCAAGACTACTGAATTTAATTTCATCCCTTATCCTGTCAATAAAATAAATCGTGATCTCATCGCCATAAATATACTTATCAAAATCAAGGATATGCACCTCGGTAACAAGACCGTCAATCCCGATTGTAGGACGCGTTCCAATATTACCCATTCCAAGAAACATTTCTCCGTTCCATTTCACCTTACACGCATAAACTCCTCCGGCAGCAATCAGCTTGTATTTATCTTCAGTTTCGATGTTGGCAGTCGGGAATCCTATTGTCCGGCCTATTTTGTTTCCCTCAACAACAATTCCTGTTATGGAATAGTCATAACCCAGCATTTTATTTGCCTTACGGATATCTCCATCCATCAGGGCGTTTCTGATTTTTGTGGAACTTACAGCAACTCCGTCAACATATTGGGCTTTAACCTCCTTAACCCTGAATCCGAATTGTTTACCAAGAGCCTGAAGATTATCAAAATGTCCTTCCCTGTTGCTGCCAAAATGATGATCATAACCGATTATCAGCTCTTTAACTCCAATTTTATCAACAAGATACTCTTTAACGAAATCCTCTGAAGATGTTTGAGCAAATGCCTTTGTAAATGGAATAATAATAAGATTATCAATTCCAAACTTATCAAGAAGGTCAAACTTCCTTTCAACAGTATTGATAAACTTCAAATCCTGACTGTCAGAATAAAGAGCGAGGCGCGGGTGAGGATCGAAAGTAACAAGAACTGTCTCGCCATTGTTTGCAACAGCAATCTCTTTCATCCGGTTGATGATCTTTTGATGGCCGCAATGCAAACCGTCAAAAGTTCCTACCGTAACCACTGCAAAGTCAGGCTTGATAAACTTATCTATGTCGGTATATATTTTCACAATCCTCTTTCTAATGAATCGGCAAAAATAATATAAATTCAAAGAAGAAATTCAAATGGTTTTTATTGTGGTTTGTTTTTTAATCGAAAGTGACTATATTTGCAAAACCAAGAAAACATTTGGATTGTTAAACTAAAAGATTACAAGTTAATTATTATAATTTCAGAAGATTATGTAACTGATAAAATGAGAAACTCTGACATTAAAATATACAAGACACCGGAAGGAAGTACTTCTATTGAAGTAAAGCTGGAAATTTAATAAATAAGGATAACAGTTAGGAATCGGGGCGCATATTTCATTAACCGAATTTATCAAAATGCTTCATTTGGAGTTAAACATATCATTTCTAAAAAAGTTTTTACTGACAGGGTTTATTCTGTTTATTACCTCTTTTGCTCCAAAGGCTCAAATATTTGATGATTTTTCTGATGGTAATTTCACATCCAACCCCGAGTGGTTCGGCGATACTGCAAAATTCAAGATTACTTCTTCTAGCGCCATACCACCTGAAATGAAGCCGGCACTGCAATTGGACGGAGATGACTCCGATACAACAATACTATATCTTCCGAATAGTATGATAGCAAACACAGAGTGGCGGTTTTGGATAAAGCTATCGTTTAACACTTCGGAAAATAATTATGCCCGGGTCTATCTTGTTTCAGATAATCCTGACCTAACCAGCGGACTAAACGGATATTTTGTACAGTTGGGAGGTTCTAACGACAGTATATCTCTGAATAAACAAATCGGATTGACGTCGGAAGTGATAATCCCGGGATCAGTTGCCTACACTGGTAATTCCACAAATAAAATACGTATTAAGGTTACCCGTGACGCAGTCGGAAACTGGAATCTTTTCTCTGATCCTGATGGAGGTTTTGATTTTGAATCTGAGGGAGCAACATCGGATATAGAAATTACCACCACAAGCAATTTCGGAATATATTGCAAATATACGAGCAGCAATGCCACCAAATTTTATTTTGATGATTTTTATGTCAACGAGATAATAATTGACACAATTCCTCCTGAAATAGGGAGCATTAATGTTATATCTCAAAATCTTCTTGATCTGTATTTCGACGAGCCGACTGAATCGATTACGACATCAAATATTTTAAATTACTTTGTTGACAACGGTATCGAAAATCCTATCCTGGCAACTCCTGATGACAATAATCTTTTGCTTGTCCATCTCGAATTTCAACAATCATTCTTCCCTGATATTGATTATTCTCTAATTGTGACAGGAGTGAAAGATCTTGCCGGAAACATAATGACAGGTGACACAGCAACTTTTAATTACTTTGAACCGATTACTACAAATCCATATGATATTGTTATTAATGAAATTATGGCCGATGTTAACCCACCTCCGGCAAATCTTCCGGAAGCAGATTTTCTGGAACTTTATAACCGAACTTCAGTATCTTTAAACCTGCAAGGATGGACACTGAAACTAAAAAATAATACTGACCCCATAATATTTCCATCTGCGGTAATTGAGCCCGATAGTTTCCTGATCGTGGTTAAGACATCTGATGTGGGAGATTTTGAAATGTACGGTGCTGTTATCGGACTACCTGGTTTTTCTTTGAATAATGAATCAAAACTAATTTTACGTAATGAAACAGGACAGTTTATGCATTCGGTGAGTTATACGAAAAGCTGGTACAAAGATGAGAACAAGCAGGAAGGAGGTTGGTCAATCGAACAAATAGACCCAAACTATTCCTGTGCAGGAGAGAAGGACTGGATGGCATCATTTGATGAAAGCGGAGGCACTCCCGGGAAACAAAATTCGGTGTATATGCAAAACATGTCCTTTCCAAAAATAACAGAAATTGAGTCGGTGAGTCTTACAAGCCTGAGAATTATATTTTCTCATTTTATGGACAGCCTTTCAGTAATTAATCCTCTTGCATACTTTATTAGTGATGGCTTTGGAAATCCCGTTTCAGCATTAACTGAGACTGCATCATTCAACGAGGTTGTTCTTGAGTTTCCGACACCTTTTGAACTAAGTAAAGAGTATTCATTAATAATTGAGGATACAATAAGCGATTGTGCAGGTAATTTTATTCCGCTTAATTCGAATTATTCCTTTGCAGTACCGGATGAACCAGAGCCTTTTGATATAGTAATTAATGAAATCCTAGCTGATCCGAATCCACCGGTGGGGTTACCCGAATATGAATTTATTGAGCTTTTTAATACAACAGACAAATATCTGGGTATCAAGGACTGGAAGTTGATAATAGGAACTGTTGAAAAAGAGTTCTCCGGCCTTGTGCTTGCTCCGGGTGGATACCTGATCCTGACATCCGATAATGCTAAACCCCTTTATAACTTATTTGGTGAAACTTACGGATTTTCAACTTTTGCCCTGCCCAATAGCGGAGCTGCCTTAAAACTTGTTAATTCCGGCGGAACGGTTATCTCGCAGGTTACCTATGATGAAAGTTGGTATATGGATGATGTTAAAGCTGAAGGAGGTTGGTCTCTTGAGCAGATTGATCCGTTGAATCCCTGTTCGGCTGCTGATAATTGGGCTGAATCTGTTACTGAGCAAGGCGGAACCCCGGGAGCTATAAATTCTGTGAATGGAGAAAATATTTCTGAGCCGGATATATTGAAAATAGCTGATATAGATTTCACTACCATTGAAGTCTATTTTAACCAGACGATGGATATTGAATCACTATTGAATAAACAGAACTATGAAGTTAACAAAGGAATCGGCACTCCCATTTATGCACTATCCGACGGAGTTTTTACGGATAGAATTATCCTTCAGTTTGCTATGGATATGAGCAAAAGGGTTGTTTACTCCCTGACTGTGAGCAAAGAGATGAAAAATTGTATCGGGAATACCTTGATAACCAATCTTGAAATGCAGTTTGGTATTCCGGAACCGGCTGAAGAGGGCGATGTTGTCATTAATGAGATACTCTTTAATCCGCTCGGGAATGGGGTTGATTTCGTGGAAATTTATAACCGTTCGGAAAAGATAATCTCGCCATCGGAATTGAAACTGGGAACTGTTAATAATAATCAGTTTGAGCCCAATGATACTACCTTTAAGTATGTCCCTGACGATAAAAGTATGTTACTAACAAATGAATATCTTGTATTAACAAAAAACCCCGGCAAGGTGAAAGAGCAATATTTCACAACTAATCCGGAAGGCTTTGTAAAAATGAGTTCTTTTCCTTCCTATTCCAACGACCAGGGTACGGTGATTCTTTTAACAAAAACCGGAGTCATAGTTGATGCTTTTGACTATGATGAGGAAATGCATTATCCATTACTTGTTTCGGTTGATGGTGTTTCGCTTGAAAGGATAAATTATGACAGGCCAGCAAAAGATGTAACAAACTGGCATTCTGCCTCGAAAGAATCGGGATATGCAACACCAGGATATAAAAATTCACAGTTTAGTGATTTTACGGATATTGAAGATCCGGTAACAGTTGAACCTGAGATTTTTTCACCAGACAATGACGGATATAACGATGTTGTAAATATCGGGTACAAATTCTCAACTCCCGGATATACAGCAAATATAACCGTTTTTGATTCGGAAGGACGCCTTATAAAATATCTTGTCCGTAATGAACTTCTTGGAACTGAAGGTGCTTTTTCGTGGGATGGCACCACCGAAGACAATCAAAAAGCCAATATTGGTATCTATCTAATTTATTTTGAAGCTTTCGACCTTAATGGTAATGTTAAAAGATATAAGAAGACAACCGTTTTAGGAGGAATGCTTTAATTATAGAAACCTGACAGACTTTGAAGACCTGTCAGGTTTTACACATTATGATATAATCCAGCAACTCGATTAATTCTTTACTTTTTGACGAATTTTTCAATTGAATTTTTTCCGTCAATATTAGCAGAAAGTAAATAAAGCCCTTTATGTAAATTTGAAACACATACTCTGTCATCAATGGTATTTACATTTGCTGTCTGGACAAGTTTTCCGGTGACATCATAAATATCAATTCTGACTGGATAACAAATTTTATCAGGAAAACGAATTGACAAAAAATCATTGACAGGATTTGGGCTTACTTTAATCATTTTTTCAATATATCCCTGATCATCAATTCCGGTTACAATATTTTTGATACATCTAACCGAATACCTGAAATCTTTATAATAATTATAAGTATGCAATGCCTCATCATTATATGCCAGATACCTGTATTTACAATAAGTGCCGCTTGTTTCTGTTGAACTCCACATTACAGCATATTCATGTAGAAGCTGGTAATGAGTATCATCATATTCGCCACCCGGAAGCGCAGTAAAACCACTTTCATTTGTAGCACCGGTATTTGGTGACAGCCAATGTTCCGTTCCTGTTTCTTTTAATTTTCCACCGGCAACATTATTTCCACCAAGGAAAGTCCCCAGTTCCGTCCATTCACTATCTGTCGGGATATGCCAGCCATCCGGGCAAACACCCTGCGAACCTTCCAATGTACTGTAATTCATAGCACCATCCCAGGTATAAAGCCTGCCATAAGTTTCAACATTGGCTTCATCATCATCATAAGCCCAAACCTCTGTAATCTCTGAGCCGTCAGGATAATGTAACGATTTCAAATTTTCTTTCAACCATGTTTGATTACCGATAACCACAGTATGATAAATATTACCATCATAGTCCGTTACAGTCTCCAAATTGACTAAATCATTTTCATACCATCTGATTTCATTTGCTGAATTCCCGCCACAAACAAGATCTATGTCGCCATCACTATCAATATCATCTGCGTCAACAGAACGGGCACCATTAAAACCTGTAACAATATTATGTTGTGTCCATCCCACCGGGAACTGGCCATCATTTTCAAACCAGCTAATTATTCCCAATCCTGCAGATACACCCAACACATCCAAATCCCCGTCATCGTCTAAATCACAAGGCATGATTTCGTGCGCCTTAGTGAATAAGCTCTTTATTACATATTTTGTCCATGAAGTAATTAAGCCGCCTTCATTTCGCCACCAGGCCAGCTCATGATCGCCCCAGGATGCACCAAGAACATCTGTAAGCCCGTCACCGTCAATATCTCCTGCTGACACATAAATAGCAGTTCCAAAGTCATTATCAATTGTTTGTCTCGACCATGTAATTGGTTGCCCTTCAATATTTTGCCACCAGGCAATTGTGTTTGCATCGGCACCTGCACATATAATATCAGGTCTGTTATCATTATTCAGATCACTGATGTAGATTCCGGCCGGACCAGCAAAATTATTATCTACTGTGTGGATGTTGAAAGAAATGTCTTGTGACTGCCCATAAATACAAAAAACATTTATTAGCAAAATCAATACTACGAATTGTTTTATCTTTTTCATGTTTGGAACTTTTAAATTTAATTGTTAACCTTTTCAATAATCAGTAAGAAATTTATTCTGCGTGCTAAACCATAAACCTGAGCAAGACTCAGATTTTTGTTGTTCGGAATTATTGAGACTACCTCACCGGTCAGTCTGTTCAGAAAATCTTCCAGCTTTTGCCGGTCTTTTTCCAAATTGATTTCGAATTGATGAACTTTGTACCTCATAGTTGTTCTATTTAATTATTAAATCTAAAATTTATTTAACCGGTGATCAGCATTTTACTTGTCTTCACCATACATTTTCTGGTAATAAGTCTCCAGTGATCTCTCCTGAGCGTTAAGAAATTCATTACTTAAATATATTTGTTGAAGTTTATCAATGTTATTATCCGGCTTATTCATAAGCATTGCAATTTTATCTATTATTTCAATTTTATTCTTGTTAAAATCACCGGGTGAAAAAGAATCGGTGAACAAAAACACAGGAGTATGCCAGTAATTTCTCTCATCACTAAGAACAAAGGCCTGATCAAGCAGTAAGATATGCAGTGTTGCCTGTGCTCCATTTCCGGTGGAGGATGTATATGTAACATCCGGGAGTCTGTCGTTCTTGTAATTTTCCCATGAAACAGATGGAAATTCAAACCGGCTGGCTGGTAGATTGATATAGTTCCTGTCAGGATCTACTATAATCCAAGCCTGCTTGTCATTGTCCCAAACCTCACAAATAATATGTCCGAAACGAACATTTGCCTGTTTCTCAAAATACCTTGCAAAACCTGCTCTCATCCGTACCGGTATTCCCTTTGACCGAAGCATTGATGCAAATAATAAACTATGATGATAGCAAGCCACAACAAGCCGGTTTGCCGGTTTCCTGGTCATTATTAATCCTTCTGAATCACGTTGAAGTAACTCTTTAAGCATATCAGAAACTGTCGGGAAATCACCATCTTCCATATAACGGTCTTCGGGTATAATATCTTTCATTTCACGTGCTTCAAAAGGGTGGATCAGTTGTTTTTTGACAAGTTTGCATATTCCTTCTGTCGTTTCGGGCATACTATTATAGAGCAGCGAATATTCTCCCGGATCAGTATACTCAGTGAACTGGCTATACTTATTCAATAAAGCAGCAGACGGTTTATCCTGAGTATTTTGATTACATGACTGGTTTATAAAGATCATACATAAGACCAAAATGAATAAACTTGCAACCACTGTTTTATTTTTGGTAATTCTCATTTCTAATTTTTTTATATCAATTACTTACTTCAAACTCCAAAATTTCCAACTTTTTGAAGTTTATTATGGTTTGCTGTGTGTGCAAAACACCAAGTCGGAGGTGTCCCGAATCAACATAATCCACTTCATGGAAAGTTACATCAACAGGTATCCATCCGGCATCCCCCATAAAAATTTCATTCCATGCATGCTGGCCAAAACTGCCCCCCATTACATGTGTGTACATACAACCCCATACAACCCTGGCCGGTATCCCGGCTGACCGGCATAGAGCTGCCATAAGTATAGACTGTGATCCACACGCTCCATTTCTCCTGTCGAAAGTTTCACGGGCTGTCCCTCCCATTATGGAGCCCTCAATATTATAAATAACCCATTGACTTATACGACGGCTTGCCTCCCATAAATCTTCCGACCCATCAGTAATCTCTTTGGCTTTTGCAATAAGTATGTGATCATCTGACTCTATCCTTCCATCAGCTTTCAACCATTCACCAATATCTTTATAGCGATCAGTATTTAGCGGGAATGAGGGAGCATTTTTACCATCATATTTTTTATATGATATTTCAAATATTCCCTCCACTATATTTTCTTTAATTAAACCGGTAAACTTTTGCCCCGGCACATTGAGGTCTTCTCTGGTAGATGCGGGCGACTGTTCCAGATTACCCCTTAATTTTATGTAAAAAATACTATGAATATCCTTTATGTACCTGTTGACTTTAGTAAAAACGACATCATCCCAGTTTCCTGTTTCTAACTTCTTTTTTACGATAGATTCTGCAAGATACATGCGCAGATGATTTGGAGATTCCTTTTTCAAAAGTCTGGCAGTTCTCTTATCAATCCATAACTTAGTTTTTAATCCGGTTACAGGATTTGACTCTGTTAATATCACCGCATCATAATGATCACCTGCCAGATACAACTGTTCTTTACCGATTCTTGTATAAGTAACTTCTGTGATAGTTTCTGTCCTAACTTCAAAAATTTGATAGGTTTTTTCTTTAAGGTTATCATCATTAAAATCCCTAATCAGATATAGATAAAACTGGGTATTGGGCAAAATAATATCACCCGGTATCGGCAAAAGAGTATCTCTACTACCATCCAGTGATGTAACCCTGACATTTTCATCTTCCACATAAACAAACCCTCCTGATTCTGTTTCTCCTTGTTTATGGTAACTATCGTGATAAATAAAGTTTCCTGATGAACTGTCAATAAAATATGTGTATTTATGATACTGTGTCACATCCTTACCCAATGCCATGAAATTAACAAATATGTGCTGCCGCAATACTTTAACTGTTCTATTATCAACCAGAGTATCCGATAGATGAATTACCGAGTAACCACAAAGCACATCATTAAATTCTATGGCTGAATAGTATGTTTCAATATCACTTTCAGGTTTTTGCCCTATTCTTGAGCAACTGCTATTGAACAGGATAAAAATCAGAAACAACCAGCTTATGTTTTGTATCATTTTCATAATTTTCTTCCTTTCTGCTCCGCCTTCTTTGCATAAAGTTTACCCTTTGTTTTTTGCAGTTACCTGTTGTACCCGCAACAAGTTTTCTTTATATATTTTCAAAAAGGGTTGATTCTCCTTTTCAGCCAGTTCAACCGCTTTTTGATAATTATTTTCGGCCTTTTTATTTTGTCCGCTCTTTTCATAAGCCTCCCCCAGGCTGTCATATACATTTGCCGATAAAGGAAATCGCTTTACATTCTCTTTAAATACCTCTAAAGCTTTCTCCTTATCTTTTTTTTGTTGCAAATAATAATATCCTAATAAGTTAATTGTTGATTCCGGAACCTCAACTTTGTATCCGTACTTATCTGAAAGGGATTTATAATAAGTATCTACTGATTCCAGTCCGGCAGTGAATATTTCTTTTGGCAGTTGCCAGCCCGAATAGATATATTTCAATCCATTGTAGATGCTTAAATGAGGTATCGACATATGGCTCTCATCTTTCATTTGGATGTATGAAAACTCTAACCCTTCAGCTTGTCTTAAATTTACATTTTTTGTAAACTGGTCAAGCGCATCAAAATAAGTTGGTTCATTCCCAATTGTCATATAAAACTCTACATTTTTATATGATGATTTCAATTTTGCTTTCATATCATTTACCAAAAAATTATTATCATACATCAGATAAGGACTAACTGCAATAAAAGCATTAAATAATTCAGGTTCTTCCAATAATGCATAAATGGCAAAAGCTCCACCAAAAGAATGTCCCACAAGAATATTGTAACCCACTGTGCGATAATTCTTTTCAATGAAAGGTGTTAATTCATCCGAAATAAAATACAAGAAATTTCCGGCACCACCCGAGGTGGGAATCTCGGTTATATGAGTTGGAGAAAAATCCCTGTTCCTATCAACATTTACAATTGCCACAACTATCATTTCGGGAATTAATCCCTGAGCCGACAGAAATCCGACAATTCCTGTTACGTGGTGGAAATGAACATCTCCGTCAAGTAAATACATTACAGGATAGCTTTTATCCGTCATTTCATAACCTGACGGAAGGTAAACAAGCAGATTTCTATCCTCGTTAAGTATTGCAGAATGAAGGCTTACTTTTTCACCGATTACAAATTCATTATCATTGTCGGCTATTAAAATCATATTGGTTATAGCAAAAATAAAAACAAACAGGGGTACTAATGCTTTTCTAAAAAATTTCCGTGTACGAGTTTTCATAGTTTTGTTTTTGCCAAAATTATCTCAAAAGGGACGGTCAGACAAATGTAATATATCAACCTCGGGATGTTTTTGACAAACACCTGAAAAATGGTGATAAACTCCGCAATATTCCGTTTCAGGCAGTTGGTCGAAGAAATCTTTGTGTTTGTCGAATAATTGGAAAATCTCTTGATTTAATAAATAGAATCTCTATCTTTGTTCAAATGATTCATTTACTAAATAACAGGCAAACAACCGAAAAGAGGATACTTACGCATGTTATTTTCTGGATAGCATATCTTCTGTTTTTTGTATTTCAATATACTTTTTATTATAAAAATTATGAGGTATGGCAATGGTCATTCAGCCTTTCAGTTACGATTTGGCCTGACATACTTGCAGCTTATTTCATAAACTATTATCTCTTTCCTAAATACTTATTTAAAAGGAAGTATGTTCAGTTTTCAATCGGATTTATTGCTTCTGCCGTTTTGTTTGTCCTGTTTCAAAGAGTATTGATATATTATATTGACTATCCTTTTATTTTCCCTGAAGAAGCTAAAGAGCTGACTTTTTGGGACTTTAATCCTTTCTATACAATTATTAATATTTACTCTGTCGTTGCTGTTTTCACTGCCATTAAACTATTCAAATATTACTTTCAGGCGCAAAAACAAAAGGATGATCTTGAAAAGCAAAACCGGACAAGTGAGCTTGCATTGTTAAAGTCGCAGGTTAACCCTCACTTTTTATTTAACACACTGAATAATATTGACTCGCTTGTAACGACAGATCAGGAAAAGGCTTCAGATGCAATTATCAAACTGTCAGACATTATGAGGTATATGCTGTATGATGCGGCTACCGACAAGGTATTGCTACAGAAAGAGATAAACTACCTGCAAAGTTACATATCATTACAGGAGTTGAGATTTGCTAAAAAAGATATTGTCGGATTTAACATCAAAGGTACTTGTTCAAATTTCAGAATTGCACCAATGCTGTTTATTCCTTTTGTTGAAAATGCTTTTAAACATGGTAAAAAAAATAATCCGGGAGCAATTGAGATATCTCTTAACTGTGCGGAAGATAAATTGACTTTTCAGGTGGTAAATCAATATGACGTAAAAATAATCAGTCAGAAAGACAGGACAAAAGGTATAGGATTATCCAATGTTAAACGAAGACTTGATCTGTTATATCCGGGGAAACATAAAATGGAAATATCTGATAAAGATGGGAAATATAAGGTAAACCTTCAAATTCAACCGAAATGAAAATTAAATGCATAGCAGTTGATGACGAACCCCTTGCATTGCAAAAAATAAAAGGGTATGCTGAAAAAATTGACTATCTCGAACTTTGTGCCGTTTTCGATAATGCACTTGATGCATTACAATATCTGAAGGAGAACGAAACTGACCTTGTTTTTCTTGATGTGCAGATGGAATACCTTAGCGGAATACAAATGTTGGAGACACTGGATTCAAGACCCTGCATTGTTCTTACCACAGCCTATGATGAATACGCTTTAAAAGGTTATGAACTGGATGTATACGACTATCTGTTAAAACCTTTTTCATTTGCAAGATTTTTGAAAGCCTGTGAGAAGGTCTTTGCCCTGCTCCTGTTAAAGCAAAACGGGTCAACACCATTAGCGGAAAACCAAAACCCGATTAACGAACATTTTTTTGTTAAATCAGGCAATCAGATACTGAAGATCCGACTTGATGATATTTTATACCTTGAAGGGATGAAGGATTATGTCAGGATTTGGACTGTCAAAGAAAATATAATGGCTTTACTTACTTTTAAAAAACTGGAAAAGATACTTTTACCCCCTGATTTTGTACGGATCCATAAATCGTATATCATTTCCATCCCAAAAATTGACAGTATTGAAAGAAACCGCGTTAAAATCGGTGGTGTAATCCTTCCTGTCGGGGAAAAATACAAGACCGGTTTTTTTAAACTTATTGAAAATATTAAATTATAAAACCTGACAGGTTTCCAAAACCAGTTAGTATCTTATTTCTAATATTCCCTGAAATTCTGGGTAGGTTATATGTTTTTTGGCAAAATATTTATTAAAGCCCAAATATCTAAGACCAAAATTCTAAACAAATTCAAATTATTAATATTCAAATAATCAAACAATTAATTGAAATGTT
>JAOZOC010000472.1 GCA_029933495.1 Bacteroidales bacterium | reverse complement strand
ATAAAGGATCTGGTCTTGCTTTGGTGACTAATGCCGGTGGCCCTGGAGTTATGGCAACGGATGCTCTTATCGCACAGGGAGGTAAACTTGTTGAACTTTCCGGCGATACAATGAAAAAACTTAATGATTATTTACCTCCTTTCTGGTCGCACGGTAACCCCATTGATGTTCTTGGAGATGCTCCGCCAGAAAGATTTGCCGAGGCAACAAGGATTGTTCTGGAAGATGAAAATGTTGATGCTGTTCTCGTTGTACTTACACCACAGGCAATGACGGCTCCTACGGAAACGGCAAAGGCAATTATTGAATTGTCCGAGAAAACTTCCAAATTGATAATGGCAGCCTGGCTTGGTGGTGCAAGTATGAAAGAGGGTGTTGATCTGTATAACAAATCAGGTATTCCTGCATATACTACTCCTGAACAGGCAATTGATGCCTTTATGATCCTTTCCAGATATTCCAAAAATCTTGAGCTGTTGTATGAAACACCTAAGGAGGTTCCGGTTTCTTTTTCATATGACAGGGATGATCTGAGGCAGAAGTATCTTACAGATATTTTTCCAAAAGCTGAGATTTTGTCGGAAGATGATTCCAAGCTGCTTATTAATGATTACGGGATTACGACAACACATCCTACAGTTGCAAAAAATGAAGATGAAGCCGTGAAAATTGCACGCGATAAAGGCTATCCGGTCGTCTTGAAAATCCATTCACCTGATATTACGCATAAATCGGATTCAGGCGGAGTTGTGCTTAATATTAAGAATGATGAAATGGTGAGAGTTGCATATCATACAATGCTTGAGACTGTTGGGATGCGTGTTCCTGATGCAAGGATTGAGGGTATAACTGTCCAGAAAATGATTAAAACAAAGGATGCTGTTGAACTCATCCTCGGAATCAAGAAAGATCCTGTTTTTGGAACTGTGATGCTTGTGGGTATGGGTGGTACATCTGCCGAACTCTTTAAGGATAAGAGACTTGAATTTCCTCCACTGAACGAGAGACTTGCACGGCGAATGATTGAGTCGTTAAAAATTTATCCGTTACTGACTGGCTACAGGGGCACAAAGCCTAAAAATATTGAAAAACTTATTGAGGTTCTTATTCGACTGTCATATCTCGCAGCAGATTATCCGGAAATACTGGAGCTTGACATCAATCCTGTTTTGGTAACACCGGAGGACGTAATTGCCCTTGATGCAAGAATAGTTGTTGATAAAGAACTTCTCGGTAAACAGCAGGAACCTTATTCGCATCTTATCCTGCGACCTTATCCCGATACACTAATAAAGAAGATTGTTTTAAAGGATGGAACCAAGGCGTTATTGCGACCAATAAAACCTGAAGATGAACCGCTTTGGCTTGAACTTTTGGGTAGCTGTTCTAAAGAATCTATCTATTTTAGGTTCAGATATGATTTCCATTTTAACTCGCATGAAGTTGCAACACAGTTTTGTTTTATTGATTATGACCGTGAAATGGGAATTGTTGCCGAAATTGAAGAGGATGGACGAAAAAAACTTATTGGTGTCGGAAGGCTAATTGCCGATCCTGATCTTGAATCAGCCGAATATGCTGTATTAATTACGGACAAATGGCAGGGTAAAGACCTGGGGAGATATTTAACTGAGTTTTGTACTGAAATAGCAGTAAATAGTCGTGTGAAAAAAGTAATAGCATTGACTACTAAAGACAATAAGCCAATGATTTCTGTTTTTAGAAAACTGGGCTTCATTGTTGAATTTAATGAAGACTCTACAGTTTGTGTAAGGAAGGAATTGAAATAGAGTATTTTTTTCACTGGTTTGATTAGTAAACCAGTGAAAAAATTATTTAATATGCCTGTCAATCACCTCACAAATACTATTGAATATTTCATCAATAGTACCAATACCGTTAATGGATTCAAATTTATTCTGATTTTTGTAATATTCAATCAATGGCTTTGTTTGGCTGAGATAAACCTGAAGCCTGTTCTCAATTACCTCTCTGGTGTCGTCCACCCGGCCTTGTTCTTTAGCTCTTATTAACAGGCGATTAATTATTTCTTCATCAGCAACATCAAGAGCCAGAACAAGAGAAACTTCCTGATTCTTGTTCTTAAGAAACTCTTCAAAATCGATAGCCTGCTGTATTGTTCGTGGGAAACCGTCGAAGATAAATCCATTAACGCCGTTATATCCTTTTATAGCATCGTCAAGTATGTCTATTAAAAGTTCATCAGGGACAAGTTCTCCTTTATCTATTATGCTTTTTACTTTCAGTCCCAGTTCTGTTTTTTCTTTAATATTTTTTCGGAATATATCGCCTGTTGAAATATGCGCAAGGTTATACTTTTCTGCAATTTTTGCAGATTGAGTTCCTTTCCCTGAGCCCGGAGGGCCAAAAATGATAAAGTTGAACATATAAATTGCTTTTAGAATTATGTATTATAATGTCAGTTGCAAATTTATGCAAACTGCTGGATTATTCAAATAGAAACGTTTTAAATTACAGATTTATAAAATTGGATTACCTTTGCAAAAGGTTAATTGTTTATTAGGTTTGGCACAGGTTCAATTTCAGCAGGATACATTATCAACTCTTACATCTGATACATTGTTTTTGTCGGATAGTGCTTCCGTTGTTGCTCCAATACAAAATAAAACATTTTTCACAACAGAAAGTCTGAAAGGGGATTATTTTAATCCTGTTGAAATACAAAAAGCTTCAAATGACTGGATTTCAGTACATCTTATAATTCTTTTTGTTTTACTTGCTTGGGTTCGTTTCTTTTACAGAAAGAGGCTCTCTCAGGTGTTTAGTTCAGTTGTTGCTCATCACTATTTTTATCAACTCACAAGAGAAGGAACTCTTTTTAGAGAAAGGATATCAATACCACTTTTTATAGTTTATCTTGTTTCGGTTTCGATGTTTATCTACCTGCTGGTAATCTGTTTTTTGCCCCCTTCTGTTACTGATCTTCAGGGTATCAAGCTGTTTTCTGCTATCATACTTATTGTCCTGGTTTTCTGGATTATCAAAAATGGGGTAATTAATCTTTCAGGAATTATTTTTAAAGATTACTACAGCTCGGCTGAAATATTACTGACTAATTTTGTCTTTAATCTGGTTCTTGGCCTTGTATTTCTTCCGGTTGTTGTTATTGCCGTTTATTATAATTCAGAAAATATCCTCTATGCAGGTGTTATATTCTGGTTAATTTTAACACTTTACAGAATCGGCCGTGAATTATTTTCAAGTATTTCTTTGTTAAATTATTCAGTATATTATAGAATTTTATATCTTTGCAG
>JAOZOC010000471.1 GCA_029933495.1 Bacteroidales bacterium | reverse complement strand
TCAACGAAATTCAATCAAATCTTGACTCCATAAAGGAGAAAGAGATGATTATTACCGAGAAAACAGAAGGCAATTCAGAGCTTAGGAAAAGCACTAAAGATCAGATTAACTATGACATTAATACTATTTATCAGCTTCTATCCGACACAAAGGAGAAGCTGGCAAATATGAAAGATCGCCTCGGTAAAGCAAACTATCAAATTGCTGAACTCGAAAAACTTGTTGACCATCTTAACAAACAGATTCAACAAAAAGATGTTGAAATTGAGGAATTGAGAGGCCAGCTTGAAAAACTTAACATTAAAGTAGTCAGATTGACTCAAGATGTAAATAATCTTAAATCTGACAATGAGGTTAAAACCAAAATCATTGAGGGACAGGCTGATGAGCTCAGGATGAAAACAGAAGAGCTTTATACAGGTTATTATGTTTTTGGGAGTAAGAAGTTTCTCAAAGAGAACAAAATTATTACTTCAACCGGAGGATTTATTGGCATTGGAAAAACCAAGAAACTGAAATCAGATTTTAATGACGAGAACTTCACGAAGGTCGACATTAGGGAAATCACTGAGTTCGCAATTCCGGGTAGTAAGTTTAAAATGGTTACCGACCATCCATCCGATTCATTTGAAATAATAGGCGAAAAAGAGAGCAGGGTTCTGCATATTACAAATTATGAAAGATTCTGGAAATCTTCTAAATATCTCGTGTTAATTACTGAATAAGTCAGAAAGGGATAAAATTAAAAGAGCGGCTAACATATTGTGAGCCGCTCTTTTTTATTACTGAAAATCAATTTCTAATATTCATCTTCATGAAAGAAGAAATCTTCTTTTGTAGGGTAATCAGGCCAAATATCCTCAATCCTATCGTAGGCTTCACCTTCATCCTCTATCTCCTTGAGGTTTTCAATAACTTCCATAGGTGCACCCGATCTGATTGAAAAATCAATCAACTCATCTTTTGTAGCCGGCCAGGGTGCGTCTTCCAGTTTGGATGCCAATTCTAATGTCCAATACATATTAAGTACAGTTTGTTATTTTCGTGCAAAAGTAATTTTTTTTAAAGAAAATCCAAGAAAATAATTTTTTCTTTTAAAACCCTCTGAAATGCTTTATTCAAAAGGCTTCCACTGAATTTCTTCCGTATTCAAATCGTATGACAACTTCCGTGCCAACACAAAAAAGTAGTCAGAAAGTCGATTCAGGTACCGAATAATTTTCTCATCAACCTGATACTTCTCACTCAATTTAATTGTCAAACGCTCGGCACGCCGACAAATTGTACGTGTAATGTGGCAATACGATACGGTGGTGTGACCACCTGGCAAAATAAATGATGTCAGAGCCGGCAATGCCTCCTCCATCTCATCTATTTCCTTTTCAAGAAGAGTAATATCCGATTCTTTAATCTTTGGAAGTTTTGCTGCACTCTTTTCAGAATCAGCAGCAAGGAGAGATTCAATTATAAATAATCTGTTTTGTATTACAAGAAGGATGTCTTGATAATGCCCGTCGATATTCTGGTCTCTGACAAGTCCAGCAAAAGAACAAAGCTCATCCACAGTGCCGTAAGCTTCAATTCTCTCATCATATTTCGGGACCCTTGTACCTCCAATTAATGAAGTGCTTCCCTTATCTCCACCCTTAGTATAAATCTTAAATTCTTTATCCATAAAAAACTATTTTTCAGGATATGCAAAAGAGCTTCTCCTGCTAAGCCCCCTTCAAATGATAGTCTGAAACCTTGGCCGGATTTTCATTGATTTCGTCCGACTCAACCTGTCCGTCAATTAGCCTGATAATTCTATGAGCATGACGAGCAATATCTTCCTCGTGAGTAACAACAATAATTGTATTACCGGCTTTATGAATATCCTCAAGCAGCCCCATTATTTCAATAGATGTTTTTGAATCAAGATTTCCTGTCGGTTCATCTGCCAGGATTATTGAAGGGTGATTAACCAAAGCTCTGGCAACTGCAACCCTCTGTCTTTGCCCTCCTGAAAGCTCATTCGGCTTGTGCGCCATCCTGTCAGTCAACTGAACATCAGCCAATACCTCTTTTGCTCTCTCCAGCCGGGCTGACTTGTTTTGGCCTGCATATACTAATGGAAGCATAACATTCTCGAGAGCTGTAGAGCGCGGAAGCAAATTAAAGGTTTGAAAAACAAATCCAATCTCTTTATTCCTAACCTCCGCAAGTTCATTATCATCCATTTTACTTACATCCTGACCATTAAGGAAATATTGACCACTTGTAGGTGTATCAAGGCATCCAAGAAGATTCATCAATGTTGATTTTCCTGAACCCGATGGTCCCATTAAAGCAACAAATTCATTTCGTTTAATTGAAAGTGTAATGCCGCGCAAGGCTCTTACTATCTCTGTCCCGACTTTAAAGTGTCGCTGTATCTCAATAAGGTTAATTACTTCTTCATTCATAGATAATATTTTTTTGTGGCAGGCAAATATATAATTAAAAACTCAAATTTAGAATTAAATGTGACCAAATTACTAATATTTAACAACAAAGTGCTCTTTACTCAATTCCTTTTTAAAAAACACCATCCCCATAGCAAAAATATCAACCGATAAAGTAACCGAAGGATGCTGACAAATATAATCCCAGGCTTCGGTCATTCCCTCCGACCAGTGAATATCATCAAAAATAAAAACCGAATCGTTATGTGCTTTTTCCAAACACTCCTCAAAATATTTTATTGTCGGTTCTTTTCTGTGATTTCCGTCAATAAAAATGAAATCCGGTTTATTAATCCCCGACAATACTTCGGGCAAGACACTGTCAAACTCCCCAATTACAAGCTTTGTATTCCCAATTCCCAAAACCTCAAAGTTCTGCTGTGCAATAGCTGAAATATTCGGACATCCTTCAATTGTAATCACTTTTGCTTCAGGTCGTGCCAAAGCAAGATAAGCAGTACTGAATCCTAACGATGTGCCAAGCTCAAGAATTGTGTCAGGTTTAAAATAATTAACAAGCCTGTATAAAAGCCTGGCATATTTTTTCGGTTTAGATGAATATTTTGCAATTCGGCTAACTGCCTTCAAATTTCCTTTATCAACCGATGATCCCGCCCCAAAATCCTGGACTTCAATCTTCTGCTCATCCTTTAACAACTTCCTTTTGAGATTTTCTATTTTAACATAATCAGGGTATTTCTTTTTATCCTCAAACACTTTTGTCACCAGATCAAACAAAAAAGGAGGATGGATATCGTACTTCGTCCGCGATAGAAAGCGGTATTTTAGATAATTACGTATAAAGGTCAGTTGTTGCA
>JAOZOC010000470.1 GCA_029933495.1 Bacteroidales bacterium | reverse complement strand
TACTGTTGAAGCTCCGGGGCCAATAGACGCAATAAAATTCAGGATGGAGCAAATGAACCTAAAACAAACGGATATCGCTCCCCTGTTTGGGGGTGAAACAAGAGTTTCAGAAGTAATGCATGGGAAAAGGCCGTTAACACTGAAAATGATATCGTTATTGAACAATTATTTAGGTATTCCATTTGAATCGTTAATAGTAGGTAATAAGAATATCAGACTTGAGCCCGAAAAGCAGAAAAGACTTCTGAAAGTTCCTTCTATCAATGATTTCATTAATAAAAGGAACAAGAAAGTGATTGTATAAATGAGATGATGTATTTGTTTGGAAATAATTTTCAGGAAAATAAATAAAACTTATTTAACATAGAATATCCTGTTTTAATTATTAATTTTGCCGGAAAAGAACGCGTAACAATTAGCACATAACAGATGTACCTCTTCGAAGCACAGGATGTAACAAAACAGTATGCCGGTCATAAGGCTCTCGACAGAGTGAGCATCAGCGTACCTAAAAGTAGCATATTTGGATTGCTAGGTCCTAATGGTGCAGGTAAAACCACACTAATCAGGATTATTAATGACATTATTGCGCCTGACAGTGGCAAACTTCTTTTCAAAGGAAAAGAGGCAACAAGCAAAATGGTGGAGCAGATCGGTTACCTTCCTGAAGAAAGAGGGCTTTACAAAAAAATGAAGGTTGGAGAACAAGCGTTATATCTTGCTCAGCTAAAAGGTCTTTCAAAAAAAGAGGCAACAAAACGCCTTAAAGAATGGTTTGAGAAATTTGAGATCAATTCGTGGTGGAACAAAAAAGTAGAAGAGTTGTCAAAAGGAATGCAACAGAAAATTCAATTTATTGTAACTGTTGTCCATGACCCAAAACTCCTGATTTTTGATGAACCATTCAGCGGTTTTGACCCAATCAATGTTAACCTTCTGAAAGACGAAATACTAAAATTGAGAGACAATGGTGCTACAATAATTTTTTCAACCCATAATATGGAATCGGTTGAGGAGTTATGCGACCATATAGCCCTTATCGACCGCTCTAAAAAAATCCTTGAAGGCAAAATGAAGGAGATTAAAGAAGCATACAAAACCAACTCTTTCGAGATTGCTTACAAGTCATCAGGTAACAATCTTTCAACAGTATTAAAAAACGGTTATGAAGTATTGACACAATGGCAGGACGACGAACTGAGCAGAGCAAAAATCAGGATAAAAAACAATGATAACCCTAACAAACTTTTAAAAGAGCTAATCCCTCATATTGAAATTCACTCATTTAACGAAATTCTACCTTCGATGAATGAAATATTTATACGAAAGGTGGAAGAGAACAAATTTAAAAATTAGCCAGATAGCAGATGAACAAGGTATTGCTAATATTAAAGCGCGAATATCTCACAAGAGTGAAAAAGAAGTCATTTATCGTAATGACTATTCTCGGGCCAATCCTGCTTGCAGCACTCTTTATTGTACCTGTTTATATTGCCGAGATGGAGGGCAGTAATAAGGTTGTGGGTGTTATTGACGAAACCAATATTTTCTGGCAGGGATTCAAGAATACAGACAATATTCAGTTTCTAAAATTAGATACAGATATTGAAACCGCTAAGAAAAATATTGAAAACAACGATCTATATGCTGTTCTGTATATCCCCAAAACAGAATTAAGCGTTCCACAATCTGCCAAACTCTATTCATCAGGCCAACCTAATATAGTTGTCAAAGGATACATTAAAAATATGATGCGCAAAGAGGTTGAGGCACTGAAACTACAGGCATCGGGCGTTGATCCGGACATTTTAAAATCAATTAAAACCAGCATAAATCTCCTGACAATAAAAATCAACAAAGCAGGCGAAGAAAAGCAGAGTTCCACAGAGCTTAGCATGGCCATTGGATTTATCGGTGGGTTTATTATCTACATATTTATTTTTATGTATGGAGCCTTGGTGATGAGAGGTGTGATTGAAGAAAAGGTTAATCGTATTGTAGAGGTCATTGTGTCATCGGTAAAGCCATTTCAGTTAATGATGGGGAAAATTGTTGGGGTTGCTCTTGTCGGCCTTACTCAGTTTGCTTTATGGGTAATTTTTACGCTAATTATTGTTTCAGGCTTTTTGTCGGTTTATTCGACCGATATTTCAAAATTCAAACAGTCGCAGCTGCAAATGCAAACCGAAAGTATTGTTCCTATGGAAGATATGTCGCAAGACAGCAATGTCAATGAATCTGTAATTGCTGTTTTCGAGTCCATTCAGTCTATAAACTTTCCTGTGATGATAGGTTCGTTTCTTTTCTTCTTCCTTGGAGGATACCTTCTCTACGCATCTCTGTTTGCTGCTATTGGTGCAGCTGTTGATAGCGAGACAGATACACAACAATTTATGCTGCCTGTAACGATCCCCCTCATCTTATCGCTTGCTCTTGCACAGGTAATAATCACTAACCCAGACGGGCCAATTGCCTTCTGGTTATCAATTATTCCGCTCACCTCCCCTATTATTATGATGATAAGAATACCATTTGGCGTTCCGTTTACCGACCTTTTTCTCTCGTTTACTTTATTGATCTTAGGATTCATAGGCTCCACCTGGATTGCAGCAAAGATTTACAGAACAGGAATACTCATTTACGGAAAAAAGATCAGCTACCGGGAGTTGTGGAAGTGGCTGAGGTATTAATTCATCGGAGGACTCTTGACGCCGGATTGAGTTACAAATATAATTACCCACCAACTTACTATTAGTAGTCATCCGATTAATAGCCCCTGAATGGTACCGGAAAATTTAGACTGATTCTTGCTTGCTCCGTTTATGTTTTATACTATTTTTGACCTCTCAATTTTCCATAAATAAAAATGTGATGAATAAAGACTCAAATAATACAGCAACAGCAGGAAACAGAGGAAAAGGAGTAAAATCTGACTGTTTTGTCAGCCTTGAATTAACGGAATCAGGTGGAATTGACCTTTTATTGAAGAGCAAGGTTGATGTAATGTATGGCAATTCAATAAGAAAACAGGTTAAAGAAATGCTGGCCTTTTTTGGTATTGAAAATGCTAAGATTGAAATTGAAGATACGGGAGCATTGCCTTTTGTGATTGCAGCCAGAGTGGAAGCTGTTGTCAGACAGCTAATTAATACAGATAAGGAATATTTGTTAAATGTGATACCCGAAAATGCCTTCCTGACAAAAAAAGACAGATTCAGATTTTCGAGGCTCTATTTGCCCGGGAACACTCCAAAGCTTATGATTAACTCTGGCATTCATATGCCTAATGGAGTTATCCTTGATCTTGAAGT
>JAOZOC010000469.1 GCA_029933495.1 Bacteroidales bacterium | reverse complement strand
ATGGAGGATTGGGATTAGGGTACAAATAGAATCCATTTTCCAGGACCAAATGGCCATCAACCTGATTCAATGTGTTTACATCATAATAACCGGGAGTGTAATAATATTTAAAAGCTACTTCGCTGCTTATCAAAGTATTGCTTAATGCAGATGTTTGAACCGGGTATATTGTACTCGAGGCCTGGGTGAACCACACCTCTGTACCAGTACCCATTGCAAAATGAGTATCCGAGCCCGAAATTTGAACGGTTAATAATTCAGGAATTGTAGCACTATTAGGATTGACTGATGTTATACCGCCTTTGGAATTATTTCCAGTTGAATTATCTGCTTTTGCCGGTTCCTGACAATAGGAATTTAATGAAAATAATAATAAAATAAATACTAATACTTTATATTTCATCGCTTTAGCAGATTATTAAGGTACAAAAATAGTAAAAATTATTATTCGGGTGTACGACAAATTGCATTCTTTCCCACTAAGTCCCCAAGAGGGGATTTTCAGATTATTCCCGCAAATGATAATTTATTTTTAATCTCTCAGCCTCTTTAGCAGTAATGGTACTGTCAACAGATTCCATTAAATATACAGCCTCAAGTAATAATTGCTGCTCTATATCATTTTGCATTTCCCTTGATTGTAAAAAAACTTTTTTCATCCAGGCATTATCATTTCTTATCCTGATTATAGAGTTTCTTAACTGCCTGTCATCTATCTCGTTGCTAAACTCATCTGTCTTTTTCCATAAAATAGCTGTCAAAAACTTATCGTATCTGACATCATTTGTTGTATCGCTAATTCTGGCAATAGTTAAATATGCCGAATCCGTCTCATTTTCATTATAATAGATAGCTGATAAATTCAATAACGCATCCTCAAAGTGAGGAGACAGTTTTATTGCTTTTGCAAAACAGGCTTTAGCTTTCTTGTGTTCCTTCTTAAGTTCTAAGGTTGTTCCGAGATTATTCAAGACATGAAGATGATTTGGATTTATCTGAAAAGCTTTATCAAAACAAAAATATGCGGAATCAATATTATTCAGCCTGAAATATGCTTCACCTTCGTACCAGCACAGTGGCGTGGAGAAAGCGTCAACAGAAGTGAACGGGGACCTTGCCTTTTGGATTTCATAAATCACATTTTTCCATTTTTGCTCTGTCCTGAAATCAAGTGCATTACGGATATATTTTGCCGATACCATTCTGCTTTGAGAGATAAATGTTCCGAATATCAACAAAAGAATCACAGGAAGTAATACCAATGATAACTTAAATACCTTTTTTTCAGAAGGAAACAATGAATTGTACTTCACCACGGTAGCAGCCAACATAAGACTTAAAAAAATCTGATGCTCAATTCTTTCCTTTGGGAAACTCACTAAAGAAATTATTATGTAACCAGTTAATCCAAATATCAATGACAATGCAAAATACCTCTCTTTTGCCTTTCCAGAAGTTTTGATAATCTTAAACAGGTAATAAAAAGCACTGATAAAAATCAATAAATAGAATATAAAACCAGCAATTCCCGTTTCAGCCGCCACCCACAGAAAATCATTATGAGGGCGTTGAAAAAATGTTTCCCCGGTCACATTTCGCAATTCTCCGCTACCGTATTCAGGAATAACAAACCGCCAGTTACCAAGCCCTACACCGGTTACAGGATTATCAACTGTAATTTCCGCTGTCATTTTCCACAATTCAACACGTTCAAGTGTTGAACCGAACTGATAATTGCTTACCCAATAGAACTGCTTCTCGAAAACTTTGACATTACCATATTTCTCATAAATTGAGATTCCTGATAAGATAACGACAATTGCAACTATTAATGAAATTGACAAAACTCTGACCGCCCGTTTATCAAAAAGAAAATACTTTCGATAAAACAATAACACGACTAAAGCACTAAAAAGTGAAAATACTGCTGCAATCCAAACGGAACGTGTTAGCAATACAGTAATCAATATCAGCACGAATACAGAACTTATTATAGCCATTACCCGCCATAATGATCTAAAAAGATAAATTCCGTAAAAAGTAAATGGCAGTGTTAAAAGAAGTAATTGGGAATAGAGGTTTCTGTTTGATGATAAAGCACGAATTGAATAGGTTGTCTGATGGTTTAATCCTAAAGTAGATGTGACAGTAAATATTTCATAAAACCCATACAATGAAATAATTAAAGAAAAGACTACAACAGTTCTTGTAATTATATCCGAAGAATTTTTTATTGAGGAGAGGTAAACTGTCAGCAGACAAAATGTTATAAAAAATGTAAATATTTTAAACCATTCAAAGAGAGCTTCTGAAATATTCAGGGCAAAAAATATTGAAGCTGCAGAAATAAAAATATAACCAAGATAAAACCAGCAAATATTCTTTCTGAAAATCCCTGTATCAAATAAATCACCATTTATTAATGACAGGATTACCATTAACAAACCAAAACCGGTAATTGTGAGGTTCAATGCAAACAATCGCGGATAAAGCGAAGGGTCAAGAACGGAGGTGGAGTAAACAAAGGGAACAACCAGAATGACAAAAAACAAAAAAAGGTAAGAAGGAAAATTGAAAATTCGTTTCCATCTGTTAAGTTGTTCCATTAATGTAATTTCTAAAAAGCAACTGTTATTATAACTTCTATCATACGAATCTACTTCATTTCTTTTCTAAATTCATCAATATTAACAACATTCACTTTTGGAAACGGAATTTGGTGCAAAACACCAAAATCCTTATCATTTGTAACTAAATAATTTGTATTTGATTTACATTGTTAAGTTCAAGTAATGTTCTGATAACAGACTTGGCTGTTATATAGTCAAATTTAGAAGAAATTATTTCAAAGTATTCCGACAATATTTCATTTGTTATATATAACTCTATTTTCTTTTCTATTATCAACAGAAAATCCAATGGTACTTTGAAAATGACGAAACAGAGACCAATAATACATTAGTATCAATTACGACTCGCCTTTTCATTTCATTCCCCATTTAACCATTTATCCATATCCTCATTTGTCAATTGTTTTTCTTTCCATACCCTGTCAGCATTTTCAATTGACTTTTTTGCATAAAACTCAGATAGCTGGTCCTTTAATTCCTTTAACTCCTGTTTATCCAAATCTGTTGAAAACAGTTTTAAAATCTCTAATTGTATATTTGATAACGGAGCTGTAATATCTTTCATTTTATGTATTTTTAAGAATATTATAGCAAAGATACAAAATATTTGTATAATGCAAAATATAAATTAAATATCTTGTAAGTAATTATCTATCAAAACTTCTCATCATATTTAGTCCAGA
>JAOZOC010000468.1 GCA_029933495.1 Bacteroidales bacterium | reverse complement strand
TGTATTCTGGGGAGTTTATGACTCACTCATTATCGACTTTAAAGAGAATAATGAGCTTCTTGCCGATTCAAGAAGCCCGAGAGAGTATAGCAACAGTACTATTTTCAGGATCGGCGGACAATACAACCTTTCAGATAAAATTATTGCACGAGCAGGATTTTATTACGACCCGACTCCTACAAATGAAAAATATTTCAGCCCTGAGACAGTCAGCCTTGACCAGTTTGGCTGGACAATCGGACTTTCACTGATGCCCGTTAAAGGACTTAGCATTGACCTGAGCTACCTGCAGCTTAGCGGCAAAGAATCAGTTAAGATGTATGAGCCTGATAATTTCGGCGGCACATATAAATCAATGGCATTTATCCCCGGGCTTGGAGTAAGTTATAGTTTCTAATTTTAAATTTATGAAAATCATGAAATACAGATATATATTATTTATCAGTTTACTAGGGTTGCTTTTCGCATGCCAGCCCGAAATAAAAGACGAGTTTACATACTCATCCGGCAGTGCTGATTTTTCAACATACGTTTCGGTTGGAAATTCACTGACAGCCGGATATTCCAATAGTGCCTTATACCATTCAAGTCAGGCTAATTCTTATCCCAGCATTATCGCAGAACAAATGAAAAAAGCAGGTGGTGGAGATTTTGTTCAACCTGATGTTGGAAGCGAATTTGTAAGTGTACTTCCCGGAAGATTAGCTCTTGGATACAAGTCTGATTGCCTTGGAAACACTTCGATGGGTCCGGTTCCTGTGGTAGGAGATTATTCACTCTATGGGCCTGTTGGTTACACGGTTAACAATATGGGAGTTCCGGGTGCAAAAACATTCCACCTTCTTGCTCCCGGATATGGAAATCCTGCCGGTGTTCCTGTAGGACTTGCAAATCCTTATTATGCACGTTTTGCAACCGCTGATGATGCTACTGTTATTGGTGATGCAGTTACAAAAGGCCCTACATTTTTCTCACTATGGATAGGAAATAATGATGTGTTGGGTTATGCAGCCGGAGGAGGAACAGGTGATACTATCACCGGCCAGCAGTCTTTTGCCTACTTTATGAATATTATTTTAACAACCCTGACTTCAACAGGTGCAAAAGGTGTAATTGCAAATCTGCCTGATATTATGGCTGCTCCTTATTTTACTTATATGAATACAAAAATTCCTTACAATGGCTTGGTACTTACCCGTCAGGGTCAGGTTGATTCATTAAATTTTGCTTATCAACCATTAGGTATTACTTTTTCATTAGGTCAGAATCCTTTTATTGTTGAAGATGCAGCTACCGGTTTCCCAAGACAAATGAAAGAAACTGATATTTTCCTTCTTACTTTACCTTCCGATTCTCTGCAATGCTATGGATATGGTAGTGCAGTGTCGATCCCTCACAAGTATATTCTTGATGAAGATGAAATATTAAAAATAAACAATGCTATTGATGGGTATAATGCAACTATTGCTGCCCTAGCTCAACAATATGACCTTGCATTGGTAGATATTCACAGCTATCTGAATGAAATTAAAAACGGTGTTGTTTACGACGGAGTTACATTCAGCTCGAAATACATAACAGGGAATGCCTTCTCACTAGATGGAGTTCATTTAACTGAGCAGGGTTATGCCTTAATTGCCAATCAGTTTATTTATGCAATAAACGGCAAATTTGGAGCAAGTCTGCCAACTGTTAGCGTTACAAATTATAAAGCAAACGATCTTCCATAGGAAGTTATAAATAAAATAATGTTTCTATAACTCACGCCAGGTTCTTTTGTTAACTTTGCGTGAGTTTTTTTTTGAAAAGGAATTCACACATTCAATCATTCACACATTCACACATTCACACATTCACACATTCAATCATTCACACATTCAATCATTCAAACATTCAAACATTCACACATTCACACATTAATACCATGAGAGAACTCGTTTTCGCTACAAACAACCCGCATAAACTAATGGAGGTCAGAAAAGCAACGGAAGGACAATTCACAATCCTTTCTCTTGAAGATATAAACTGTAACGAAGATATCCCTGAAACGGCAGAGACTCTGGAGGAAAACGCATCCCAAAAATCACATTATGTATTTGAGAAATATGGATACAATTGCTTTGGAGATGATACCGGACTGGAAGTAGAGGCTCTCGGTGGAAAACCTGGTGTTTACTCTGCCCGATATTCCGGGCCAGGCCATAACCACGAAAAAAATATGGATAAACTTCTTACCGAATTGACCGGAATTACAAACAGAAAGGGTAGATTCAGAACTGTAATATCACTAATTATTGATGGCAAGGAGATACTGTTTGAGGGTATTGTAGATGGTAAAATTCTAACAGAAAGACAAGGCAGAGAAGGTTTCGGATATGACCCTGTTTTTATGCCTGATGGCTATAATCTCTCTTTTGCTCAAATGAGTCTTGATGAGAAGAATCAAATAAGTCACCGTGGAAGAGCCGTGCAAAAATTGCTGAATTTTCTAAAAACAATGTGATTAGAATTTGATTATCAATAATTGTGGTTATTTTTGTAGATTATCAAACAGGTTTTCTATTATGAAAAACAAACAATTTGCAGTAATAGGTATTGGGCAGTTTGGCGAAGCTATTGCCAAATCGCTATCAAAAAAGGGTGCAGAAGTATTAGCGATTGACGTCAATCAGGAACGAATTGATTATATCTCCTCAGAAGTCTCTTATGCGGTAGCATTAGATGCAACCGACAAGAAAGCCCTTTTAATGCAAAATATTCAGGAATTTGATGCAGTTGTTATTGCTATTGGCGAACAGTTTGAGCAATTACTGCTTTGTGCTGTAAATTTGATTGAATTGAAGGTCAAACGCATTATAGCACGTGCAAAAGGGGATGCCAATAAACTAATACTTCAGAAACTGGGTATTGAAGAAATATTTCAACCGGAATTTGAAGTAGGCGCTCTCGTTGCAGAGCGTCTGATGAATCCAAGTATAGTCTCATACCTCCAGCTTCCTGACGGCTATTCAATTGCAGAAATTGAGCCACCCCAGGCAATTATCGGGAGGACACTTGGAGATATCAGATTAAGAGATAATTATCGAATAAATCTGATTACTGTTAAACGTGATTTTGAAGTTGAAAAAGATGGGGAAACAACCACAGAATCACACCTTACTGGAGTACCACAATCTACAACTGTTATTGAAAATCAGGATAATATGCTCATTTTTGGTAAAGAAAGCGATATTCAGAAGTTCATCGAGATAAACAGTTAGACAATGGCTAACAAACTCTTTAAAATAAGGGAAAAGATTAATCTTTATATTTTCGAC
>JAOZOC010000467.1 GCA_029933495.1 Bacteroidales bacterium | reverse complement strand
ACAGAATTTGTAATACTGAATGTCCTTTTTAAAATTTTGACCCTTTGCTGCCATAGCCAAGTTTGTTGACGGCAAATTTAAGGGAAATAATAACAGATATTTTACTACTTTTATCCGGTTCGATATTTTGACATAAAAGAAGTATAATAAAAACATCTCTTGAAAATCGGGGACGGCGAGCCGACACATAATGCTAAAGACGTGATAAGCACATACCTGTGGCGGCTCAACGCAGAATGATGATTAAAAGCCCCATCTGTGTGTCGTCGCAGCTTTGATTTGCTCCGCCGAAGCTTCGCGAAGGCGATGGCGGAGGAGCACGGGGTGAAATGTTAATAGCCACGGCTTCAGCCCGTGGATAAAATAGAAATAAGGAATAGGTTTTGGCGGGATTTTTGCCCCCTGAGCTTGTCGAAGGGCAAAAATCGTGACAAAACCAAACAAGCAGAAATTCAGCGAATTATAAAAAATTAACAAATGAAAAAAGTTCCGCATTTCCAATTAGGCTTTTTCCCGACTCCTCTCCATAGATTAAATAATTTATCAAAGGAGTTTCCCGGTATTAATCTGTTTATAAAACGTGATGACCAGACAGGGCTTGCCTTCGGTGGCAATAAAACCCGCAAGCTGGAATACCTGATAGGGGAGGCTCTGGAAAATGATTATGACACAGTTGTGACAATCGGAGCAGCCCAGTCGAATCATTGCAGGCAGACTGCTGCTGCTGCCGTTGTGGCCGGACTCGACTGCCACCTGCTACTCAGAGGTTCGGAGCCGGAAATCTGTAATGGCAACTATCTGCTTGATAAAATACTTGGTGCTCATATTCACTGGTTTGAGGCAGGTAAACAGAAGGAAAGTGAGAATCTGCTTCTTGAGACTCTGAAAAAAGAAGGTAAAAAACCGTTCCTGATACCTGTCGGTGGCTCCAATGAAACGGGTACACTTGGTTATGTAAAGGCTATGGAAGAGTTGAAAAAACAATTGGAAACTCAAAAGATTGATCATATCGTTTTTGCATCCTGCTCTGGCGGAACACACGCAGGTATGGTGCTTGGCAAACAAATATATAATACAGAACCGGAGATCATTGGTATCAGTATTGAAAAAGATATGACAGGCGAAATACCACTGAAGGAGCATATTGTTACAGTTGCAAATGGTGCTGCTGAATTGCTTGACGTAGCCCAAAAAATAACAGGACAGGATGTTACCCTGATTGACGGTTACAATGAAGCCGGTTATGGTGTTGTGACCTCACAGGAAGTTAATGCTATTTCCGTCCTTGCCAAAAGTGAAGGGATTTTCCTCGATCCTGTTTATACAGGCAGGGCATTTGCTGGAATGTTGGATCTGCTGAAAAAGGGTTATTTTCAGAAAGGTTCAAAAATTATGTTCTGGCACACCGGTGGCGCACCTGCCAATTTTCATTATGCAGATCAGATTTTGGAATGACATTTTTAAAAATCATTTATCCTTTATGATATTAAGAGAAACCATTAACTTTGGGATTTCATTTATTACCTGACTATGAGTGTGACGAAAGAAGAGGCATATCAAAAAATAGCAAAACTTATTGAGCGGTTCAATGAGCATATCGAAGAGTACAAGCGCAACGGTTACAACGAGCATCAAACGCGTGTTGACTATATAAATCCGTTTTTTAAAGCTCTTGGATGGGATATGGATAATGAACAGGGATATGCCGAAGCCTACAGGGAAGTGATTCATGAAGACAAGATAAAAGTCGGTGGCAGCACCAAAGCCCCGGACTATGGATTTACGCTTTTCGGGCAACGAAAGTTCTTTGTTGATGCAAAGAAACCTGCCATCAACATAAAAGGCGACATTGCTCCGGCATACCAGGTGAGACGTTACGGCTGGAGTGCCAAAGTACCGGTCTCAATCGTTACCGATTTTGAAGAATTCGCAATTTACGACTGCACCAAAAAACCAAAACCTACTGACAAGGCATCGGTAGCGCGCATAAAATATCTCACCTACGACAAATATCTTGACGAATTCGATTTCCTGTGGGAGGTGTTTGCAAAAGAGAACCTTCCCAAAGGCCGCTTTGATAAATATGTGCAAAGCGATACAAGAAAAAAGGGAACTGCAACCGTTGATGATGAGTTTCTGAAATCCATTGAAGAGTGGCGAAGGTATCTCGCAACAACAATTGCTTTGCGAAATATAACCCTTACCGAAGATGAAATAAACTATGCCGTTCAGAAAATAATTGACCGCATCATTTTTCTGCGAATGTGCGAGGACAGGGGCGTTGAACACTACGGTAATCTGAAAAAAGCAGCCGAAAAGGGAGATGTTTATCAAAACCTGTTTGCTCTTTATCGCATTGCAGATGAAAAATATAACTCCGGGCTGTTCGACTTCAAAGAGGACAGGATTACACCCGGACTGATAATTGACAACAAGGTTCTCAAAACAATAATCAGGGAGCTTTACTATCCCCAGTGCGAATATGAGTTCTCGGTAATGCCTGCCGATATTCTCGGAAGTGTTTACGAACGTTTTCTCGGTAAGACCATCAGGCTGACGAAAGCCCACCACGCAAGAATAGAGGAGAAACCCGAAGTAAGAAAGGCCGGAGGTGTTTATTATACTCCAAAATACATTGTGGACTACATCGTGGAAAATACAGTGGGCAGGCTCATTGAAGGGAAAACGCCAAAGCAGATTGAAAAGATAAAGATTTGCGACCCTGCCTGTGGCTCCGGCTCGTTCCTTATCGGAGCATACCGGTATCTGCTTAATTACCATTTGAAATTTTACACTGAAAAACAGCCCGCAAGGAAGAAGAATAATCCACTCTCTCCCGACGGTAACCTAACCACAGCAGAGAAGAAGAGAATACTGACCAACAATATCTTTGGTGTTGACATTGATACACAGGCTGTTGAGGTTACAAAACTGAATCTTCTGCTCAAGGCTCTCGAAGGCGAAACACAGGCCTCGATAAATCAGCAGTTGAGCCTGTTTAACGAAAGAGTACTACCAAATCTTGATAAAAACATAAAATGCGGTAACTCCCTTATCGGCACTGACTTTTATGATGACCAGCTCGACCTGTTTGCCGGACAACTGAAGAAAATAAATGCCTTCGACTGGGAAGAGGGATTCCCCGATGTTTTTAAGCAGGGTGGTTTTGATGCGGTGATTGGGAATCCGCCGTATGTCAGACAGGAATTGATAAGTGACCAAAAGGAATATTTTCAAAAGCATTATAAGGTTTATCATGGTGTTGCCGACCTTTATACCTACTTCTTTGAAAAGGGCATTGAAATACTTAACAAGAACGGG
>JAOZOC010000466.1 GCA_029933495.1 Bacteroidales bacterium | reverse complement strand
CACGCAGCGACGCAGCGACGCAACGTTATTAATATGATGTAGCTGGTATTATCAAATGACTCAATTTGCATTTTTAGCTTTTATTAATACTCCAGAGTTTTCAGATAATCACAGCTTTTCTTAATGCTTTCAAACTGGTCCATTTTAAAGGACTCCTGCTCGACATAGTACATTTTCATTCCTGCTTTTTCACTTGCTGCAAATATTTTCGGCCAGTCTATTATGCCACTACCTATTTCAGTTGATTCGCGAGCAGGGTCAGCATCCATATCTTTCACATGCCATAAACCAAAACGTCCTGGAAATTTATCAAAATAGTCTAATGGCTCTTGTCCACCATAAACCATCCAATACATATCAAGTTCCATTGTTACATTTTCAGGATCAGTGTCTTTCAGCAAAGTATCATAGGGTATCTCACCATCCATTTTATCAAATTCGAAAGCATGATTATGATACCCAAAACCGAGACCATTTTCTTTACATTTTTCACCAAGCAGATTTAACTCATCGGCCAGTTTCCTGTAAGAATCCAGGCTCTCTCTTTTTTCACGCGGAATCCAGGGAATTATCACCCAGGACATCCCTCCTTCCAGGGTATCCTCAATAACCTGATCTGCATTTTCCACATTAAATGATGTATGGCTGGATGTAGGGGCTAATCCGAAATCCTCACATATTTTTTTGTAATCCTTAGGAGAATACCCGTAAAACATCCTTTCGGTATATCCGGCAGCTTCAATGGAATTATATCCGATTTCTGCAATTCTCTTTAACGTACCGGTAAAATCCTTCTTCACCAGCTCCCTGATTGTATATAGCTGAATACCAATCAACTTTTGACCGGGAGAAGCCAGAATATTCAGAGGTAACGACATTGCCAGCGTTGCTGCTGAAGCTGTTTTAATAAATGTTCGTCTTGTCTGCATTGTATTATTTTTTTAATTTGAACTTTCAAATAATCAACTGCTTGTCAGGGTCCCAGAAAACTTTTCTGTTTTCACGATAAGCTATTGTCCCCATATGGGCTGTCATAGCCTCCTCAAATCCACGGTCAATATTACAGGATGGTTGCGAACCAGTGCGGATGGCATCCAGCCAGTCCTTAATGTGCAAATGGGTTGTATCAATACGCTTACCACCTCTATAAGTATAAAGCAAACCCCTGCCGGCAAAATACTGTTCTGTAGGAGAAGTTATAGCATCAACCTTTTTCATTCCCGGAGTATATGAAAAGATTGGCACCGCAGGGTCAATAATTCCTTCCTGAATCTTCTCCTTGTATTTTGTTGAGCCTGAATCAGCGAATATTTTCAAATTACTTCCCACCTCAATATAACCGTCATGTCCCATTATTGTCCTGCCTCGCCTTTTATTACTGGCCAGCGATGCGCTATATAATAATGTAAGGTCACGGTCAGGATATTCATAAGCCATTTGCAAAACATCAGGAACAGTGCGTCCATCTTTATAGTAGTAGATTCCGCCGGAAGCAACAGCTGAGTGAGGTATTCCAAGATCAAATATCTGATTCATTGCATCATAATCATGGGTAAACAGATCTCCGGAGAGACCTGTGCTATAATCCCACCAGCATCTCCACCGAAAGAATCTCTTAAGATCGAAATCGTGCCAGGGGGCAGGACCTATAAACTGGTACCAGTCAATATTATCAGGGCATGCATCTTCAGGGATATCATAAACCCATGCTCCGGAAGGAGAATTACGGTTTGTAGTAATTTCAATAAGATTTACCTTCCCTATTACATTTTTGTTGATTGCCTCGCGTGCTTTATAATAGCTCTCCAGCTCCCTGTTTTGGTGACCTAGCTGAAAGGTAACATTATTCTCTTTCACAGCCTTAACCACCTCATAAGTTTCAGTAACAGACCAGGTCATAGGCTTTTCGCTGTAAATATGCTTTCCTGCTCTTGCCGCAGCAATTGAAATTCTTCCATGCCAATGGTCAGGCGTTGCAATTATTACAGCATCAATATCATCAGCAGCAAGAAGGTCTTTGTATGTTTTGTATCTTTTTGGCCTGGAGCCCATTTTCCCGTCAGAACCTTCTCTGAAATTATTTGCACAGGCATCAAGGCCCATTTTAGCATTTCCTTCATAAATATCACAAAGCCCCGTTACAACAACATTCAAATCTTCCTGTTCAAGATAATCGCGGTATCTGTGGTCGGTATCATTATTTGCTGCGCCCTCTTTCCAACTATCAATTATTTCGGGACGTAAAAATCCTGCCCCCTTTAGCAAGGCCCTTCCTCTACCACCTGTACCGATTATTCCAAGACGAATTTGTTTTTTATTGGAGACTTTCCTCTCAAAAACAGGATTTACAGCATCAAGATTTATGTTTTCAAGGATTGATTCTTTCAAAAACTTATCATAATTGCGCTTTTTATACCAACCGTAAGCAAATGCACCCAGAACAGGAATTGTGGCCAGACTCTTGATTACCTCCCTCCTGCCTATTTTCCCTTTTTGAGATTTTTTATCTTTATTTTCCTCGTCCATTTTATTCCTTTCTGTTTTTTCTACAAATCAATCTGTCAATTCCGATTCTTTTGCCTGTTGGGAAAAAATATAATACAGCCAATGCAATCATCTCGATTAAAATTTTATTAACAATCAGATAGCTTCCTTCCATTGGTAAAGCATATTTGAATCCTACACAGGGTGGATGGGAGAAGTAGTACAATGCCAGCAACAATACACCGGCAATTGTGGAAATCCTTGTAAACAACCCAAGGATCAGCCCCAGTCCGATAAGGATTAAACCCCAAACATTCAGAAAATCGACAACACCCAATGTTGTAGGGTTACTTGCCAATGAGATGTAGAATTCCTTTAAAAACCCTTCAGAATCGAGCAAATAACCAACGCTCGACCAGTTGGGATTCATCAGTTTTGCCAGTCCTTCATAAAGAAAATGCCATCCAATCAAAACCCGTAATGCCACAAGCCAAAACAACTGCACATTTGAATAATCAATATATTTCTGCTTCATAAATCGCGTTTTATATTATAGACAAGGCCTACTATGTCTCAAAGATATCGTTGTTTTATAATTCCTTAACAAAAAGGTCTTTCCATCTCACTTTAATACCACCACCCGAATGAATTTGCAATGCAATTACACCGTTAGCCTCTCCAATTTTTTGATCGGTCAGGTCTGTCATCATCTCTCCGTTCAGCCATGTTATCACTCTATCACCTTTCACAAGGATCACCATCTCGTTCCAGTCATTCGGTTTAAGGATATTCTCCTTCTCATCAGGAATCTGATGGAGCCAGCCACGGCCATAAGATT
>JAOZOC010000465.1 GCA_029933495.1 Bacteroidales bacterium | reverse complement strand
GCGAAAGTAGAAATTATTCTTCTAAAAATGCCACCGGTAATAATAAAATAATTATATTTAGAACTCAATCATTGCACTGATACCTTTTCGGTATATACTTTGTTTACAATCAATATTTTTACAAAATAAAGACCTCCGGGTTTGTTTAAAATATCAATTGGAACTTTTTTACCGTAGTTATTATCAACTGATATTATCTTTTAACCTTTCGGGTGAACGCAGGCATTGAGCGGTGGAACTCCCGGAAGGTTGAGATGTTTGGACTGAGGGATGCTCAGACTTGAAAGCGTGAATATCTCCTGATGACTTTAGATGCAACAGACCGAAAAACAATTCAATAATTCCTTGCGCCGGCATATAGCAGTCATCTGGAGATTGCGCGCCGGCCAACTTAAATTCCACACTGGTTTCTTAACCTCAAACAACGCCTGAATCCAACCTTTCAGGACTCCCACACACCGGTCTTCTTCGACCTGAAAGTTATACGACGAATAGAAAAAACTTCTAAGAAGTTTAGTGAAACCTAACCCCAACACCGACAGTAACACTGTTAACAAACTTCTTCTCAACGTATTCCCTTCCTTTCTTATCTGACAGCCACCAATAGGGTGTATATGCCACCCTTGCCATAAAATGTTTCCACAGGTAGATACTATAATCGTATTTCTGAAAGAAAGATAAACGGTTCATTGTAATCCCTATTGAATAATCACTTTTGATGTCGTATTTATCTCTCCAATCATTACTTTAACTAATACTATCCCTTTATAATTATTATCCAGTTTAATTTTTAGTCCTTCATTACTTTCGTATGAATCAAAATGCAGTTCATTTCCCAAGACCCCAAGAATAGTGACATTTTGCCTGTCAATTTGTAAATCGGACTGAACTGTAAAACTGCCGTTGTTCGGATTTGGGAAAATGTTTATTTTCAATTCTTCCTCGTTTTGTTGCGAATCATTGTTATTAACTGCCGATAATACTACAGGATTGACAAATTGTTTGGTAATTTTACGTTTTTTATCGGATAAAACCACGATTACCTTGGAATTTGTTACTGTTCCATAATTATTTGTTTTTGTACAATATAGTGTATATTGTCCGTAATCTAGATTTTCAGGGACTTCAAATCCGAAACCGGCAGAAGTTATTTCGGCATTCTCTCCTGTCAGGTGCCATCTTATTAAATCATCTTTTGAAATATTTTTCGCAAAATACTTCTTTTGAATATTAGCATATCTATTACCGGTTATTACAGGCGGTTCAATGAATCCTTTATTTAAATCGGTTTTTAGCGAGTTATCTATATTAGCAATAAAATGGCTGCCCGGCTCTGCAATAAAGCCCGGTTCCAGTCTTATTGTTTGACCTGCTGTAAATGTAACATCTCCATTATCACCTATTACAAAGTTATTTACATCAATTGTTTTATCAAAATCATCCGGAGTTACATCTTTACCTGCAACAATCATTTCGGAAGCTTCAAGATCACGTACATTATTTATTGTGCGGTTTTGCAGATACATATTGTCATACATTACTTCATTTTGTTCGAAACAATCTTTAACATTAATACCAGAAACATGATAATCATTCACATTTGTTGAATAAACATCGTCAAATGGAATATAACCCATATTGATGTACCACTCCTTTGGATGTGCATCATCAGTTGTAACAAAGTAATCGAGGTTGTACTTATCAATAAGTTTTTGCTTAAGGTCAATTGCGCTTACAGTAGGTAAAAAAGCAATACGATATTTCATATCATCACCACCTATCCATCCTGCCGGAGCATCTGCATAAAACTTTTCATCAAATGAATACTCATCACCGATTGAAGCTATTTCAACCCATCCGAAAAAAAGAAACCATTGCTCAACCTTTAAACCGAGAACAATCATCGTCTGGCTGACTCCGGAGTATTTACACTCCAATGATACGCGGACAGGCCAGAATTCAACGGAAGTATTCGGCAGAAATTGCGAACCGGGTTCAATTCCCTGATGAATACCCTTATTGCTTCCGCTTGCATAGGATACATTTCTGGAATTTTCAGGCAAACCCAAATCCATTAAAAAGTCCTGTAAATCATTAAACTCGCTATGACCGTTTATGTGATTTACTATCATCTCCTGTGCCGCTTCCGACATTAATTTATCATACACCGACGAATATTCAGGAGATATAAACCCAAAAATAGTTCCTATAATATCAGTAAAAATATTAAACTGAAAAGGATATGGCTGCAAAATGTTAAATACCCTGTAAACAAGGTCCTGCACACCGGGTGGAATATTGGCTCCTTTATGAGGTGAATCGTAAGATACATACAGGCGGCATTGATGGTCGTATCCTTCTTCTTCCAGTTTTTTCAACGCTATACGGGTTACCAGTCCTCCCATACTTTCGCCTAATATCACATTGTCGAAGTGATTAATTTTTGCTTCATTTATCCCTTTTATTAACTTTTGTATCCCCTCTTCCGCATTTGTAATAACACTTAAACCGGTATGCTTAAAATTTATAAAAAAACAATCATACCCTTTTTCAGCCAGATTTTGTTGAGTAGTTTTCCAATCTTCGTACAAGTCTTCCGCCGAATTTCCTTCTATATCAAAACCCTCGACAAAAATTACAGGTTTGTCAAGCTCATTATCATCTCCTTCGAGGTAATAATAATCAAAATAATCGGATGATATATTTGGGTCGGATTTTGCAGTAGGTGCAGGTATATTCAAATCTTTTACCATTATTTGTGAATATGAAATAAAGGTGTCGGTGCCATCTGTAAGTTTAAACCTGATACTTTTTTCACCTGTCGATTTATATTTAACTTTAAAAAGGTTTTTTGTTGTCAGGTCTATTTTGCGATAGCCCATACCGTCTTCAAAATCAACAAACATCTTACTGCTCTTTTCCTGATTTGTAAAATGAAGTTCGGGTGTGAAGAGAAAAACTACTGATCCTTTATATATTTTGTCGTATAATAATGCGCCTGAGAAAAGCCTGAATTGATCATATTTTGGTTCCGAACCGGGTTCTTCCATTATATTTCCGATAGCATTTTTAGATAGATAGTCAACATTAAAATCCAGTATCCCAATTGCAATTGTTGAAATACCAAAAGTATTGATTGTCGAATAATCATTAAAAATGCTATCGGGTGGCAGTTCCAAAATACCATTAATATCCGAATCTTTTATTCCATTGTAAAGGGCAACCCATTCAACATTATTGGCAATTACAGGGTTTCCTTCATACCATTCTTCAGTATAATCGGTAAATACCATTCCCCGGTTTAGCAATAACCCGGTTTTCATCCCTTCA
>JAOZOC010000464.1 GCA_029933495.1 Bacteroidales bacterium | reverse complement strand
CGGCATCCTCCGGTTTACAGAAATATGCAGAACCTATAAACCATAATAAAGCCATTGTCGCAGCAAAAATCCCATAAAACAAAAATGCAATAACCAGCATCAGATAAACCTCGACACCGGCAATTTCAATATGCATAGGAAAGTATTCAGTAAGCATAATAAAAAGGATATACAGCATTAAGGACGCAAATGTGATAGCTGCAAACTTTCGCGGATCCATCTTGCCAAGCAATTTACCGGTATATGGAAGCAGAAGAATAGCAAGAATATTGTAAGAATTTTTGTAAAAAGCAACACTCGAATAATTCAGATGCAGAGCCCTGTCAAAGAAAATAGTTATTACTGTTACAGTAATCATAAATGAAAATCCGTAAAACATAAACCCAAGCTCAAAATGAGTGTATGGTTTATTGTTTTTCAATATTCCGGTCATAGTCAATATCGAATTTTTAACCGACCTGATAAAACTCTGCTTTTTAATTTTAAGCTCAGGATTTTTATAATGTATCAATGAAAGCAGCCAAGTTGAAGAAATACCAAGTACTGCAATCACAGGAAATACATATCTGAATGCAAAATTATCAATATCAAGAAACATCCCGTAAAAAAATGTGGCAACAAGCATCACAATTTTATTGGCCGATGATGCATAGCCGTATAATTTGCCAAAATTACTATGATCATAACTGTTTTTTAAAAACAGGTTTATCATTGGGTAAATAATAGTGTTTCCGAAATAATATATAAAAAATATTCCTAAAAAAATGTAATGATAAACCGGCGTTGCGATAATACCATCCTGGTTTGACGGAAAAAATAAAACCAATGCAAGAGGTGCCCTGGTTAAAATACCAACCCAAATCAAAAGTCTGTTCTTATTTCCGGCCCGCTTTATGAACTCATTAATAAAAACAAGAAATATAAACACGACCATACTGAACTGAAATAAAAAACCAAGCTGGTAGTCGCTTCCTTTCAAACTTTTAATAAAGACAAACTCATTAAGAGCAAGAACTCCCAGTATTACACCCTCAATAACAGAATATGCCATATGAAGCAGAAAAGTCCGTCGTTCACCATTAGTAAGGGTTTTTACCGAAAATATCATTTGTCATCATTAAAAAACCAAGGCTGCAAAAGTAATCTTAAATTAATTTTTAACTTAGAAAACCAAAAGACTTAATTTTACAGACTAAAATGTATTGTTAATACGTTGTAACATTTATTGATTGAATAAGTTCAAATAGACAATGAGAAAGATTTTTTATCAATTAGCGTGTATTATTTCTATCTTAACTTTTCTGTTTCCTGCAGCATATAGCCAGGATTCTGACCCAAGGAATACTACTCAGAAATTTGTATCTGCTCTTCAAATAATTGACTATGCTTATGTTGATACAGTTAACGAATCAGAGTTGGTGGAAAATGCTATTGAGGCTATGCTGAAAAATCTGGATCCTCATTCAATTTATATTTCGAGAAAAGACCTGCAAAAGGCAAATGAACCTCTCGAAGGCACTTTCGAAGGTATTGGGATCTCTTTTCAGGTATACCATGATACAATTCTCGTCATTTCTCCTGTCCATGGCGGCCCTTCAGAGAAGCTTGGAATAATGGCAGGAGATAAGATAATAAAGATCAATGGTGAGAATGCTGCAGGTAAATTTGTGAATAATAATTATGTTTTTAAGAAATTACGGGGAAAAAAGGGAACAACAGTAGATATTAGTATTGTCAGAAAAGGGAGAAAGAAACTTTTAGATTACACAATTATCCGTGACAAGATACCGATTCATAGTATTGATGCATTCTTTAAAGTTAATAAAGATATCGGGTATATTAAACTCAACCGTTTTTCACGAACCACAATGGATGAGTTTCATGAAGCACTTGGCAAAATGAAGGACTCGGGTATAAAAAATCTCATACTTGATTTAAGAGGTAATTCAGGTGGATATCTGGATGTCTCTATTGACCTGGCTGATGAATTTCTTGGATTTGGAAAACTGGTGGTTTACACAAAGGGAAGTTCAAGCCCTAAAAGGAAATATAAATCATCATTCAGAGGTGAGTTTCAGGATGGAAAGCTTGTTATTCTAATGGATGAAGGTTCTGCTTCAGCAAGTGAGATTGTTGCCGGAGCTGTTCAGGATTGGGACAGAGGGATTATTGTCGGACGAAGGTCGTTTGGGAAAGGGCTGGTTCAAAGGCCGTATTATCTCCCGGACAGTTCAGTTATCCGACTTACTATTGCCCGTTATTACACACCATCGGGCAGGTGCATACAGAAATCCTACATAAACGGGTATGACCAGTATTATGACGACCTGGAAAGACGGCTAAAAAAAGGAGAACTATCAGATGCCGATAAAATAAATTTCCCTGATTCACTTAAATATTACACCGATAATCATCGGGTTGTTTATGGTGGCGGAGGTATAATGCCAGATGTATTCGTACCCTGGGATTCAACCAAGTACTCTGATTTCTATGTTGACCTTTTAAGTAAAGGGATGTTCAATGATTTTATAATCGGTTATGTTGAAAAGGAAAGGTTATACCTAAAAACCAAATATCCGGAATTCAAAGATTTTAACAGCAATTTTGATGTGGAACAATCCTTAATAGATGATTTCCTTACATTTGCAAGAAAAAAATACATTGTTCCCAAAGAGGGAGAATTTGAAGCCTCCGAAGATATTATTAAATATCAGCTAAAAGCTATTCTTGCCCGAAATCTCTATGACTTTGAATCCTACTTTGAAGTTATGACCCAAATTGATGATGGCTTTCTTAAGGCTGTTGATATCCTTGAAAATTCCGATTACTTTGCTGAATTGAAAGATAACTGATTTTGAATATTTATCCTCCCCAATAATCCTGTTTTTAGAATAACACATTCAAATTTTCCCAATTTGGGAACTAATACACTTTAGACCCAAAGTGTAAGAATCTTCAATAGCTTGGGTACCAGATTAAAGTTAAAAGTCAGTATGATTATTGTGCAGCCTACGATCTATACATACAATAATCCAATATTTAGAATATGTTTTTTATACCAGAACCTCATCAATCTACTTTTGGGCCAAAGATAAATCTTAAAATGGTATTTCTTTTATCATTGACACTCTTCCTTATTCCTGAATTTTTGCAATCACAAACAACTGTTTCAGCAGGAAATGTTAATGGAACCTGGGCTATAACAGGTAGTCCGTATTTGATTGAAGGAAATATTACAGTAGTATCCGATACAAGTTTAATAATTTTACCCGGAGTAATTGTAGAATTTCTTGGTACATACGGGTTGGAAATTGTTGGGATACTCGAAGCAGAAGGAACGGAAAC
>JAOZOC010000463.1 GCA_029933495.1 Bacteroidales bacterium | reverse complement strand
ATGGCTTTATTATGGTTTATAGGTTCTGCATATTTCTGTAAACCGGAGGATGCCGGAGATTATCAATCGGTTCACCTGTCGCTGACTGCATCACGGGCTACATTTGCACCGTTGCTTGGGGTTTTCTTTTATGGTATTATGGGGTTTGCAGGTACTTTTGTTATCGCAATTATTTCTTTGCTGATTGGAATTGGAGTGATGTATTGGTCATATTCGAGAGAAAAAGGATTGGGATAGAAAATAGCTCCAGACATCAGTCGGCAGTTGGCAACCGATTAAACAATCGTTAATTTTGCCAGATAGTGAAAGTCGTTTGCAAATAAAAGTTCGCAATTGTATCCTACATTTTCAGCATAATACTCTAAAGTTGAATAATCAATAAAAATCCAATCAAAGGGTTCTCCTTTACGGTTTTTATATTCAACCTGATAGATAACTTTTCCGTAATAATCGCCTGTCAGAGGAATTTTGTAAGAACCGTCTTCTTCCTCATAAAGATACAAAAGGTCGGAAGAGTCAAGAAGTATCTGCCCGTCAGGATTTAACATGTCTTTTGCCTGGTTCAGAAATCTTTCCAGACCGCTGAAATTTACTGTAAAACCAATACCGTTCATCAGTATTAGCAAAGTATCAAATTTGCCCTTTTTAAAGTTAAAAATATCTGAATGAATAATTTTTTTAATCCCTCTTTGTTTCATTATGTCAACAAAACCTTTTTTGATATCAAGGGCAGTAACATCTAGACCTTTGTTTTGCAATATCAGGGAGTGACATCCTGCTCCTGCTCCGATATCCAGAATCCTGCCTTTACATTCTTTCAGGGCAATCTGCTCAAGCTGAGGCATCTCATCAAGATTTCTAAAAAAGTACTTTACAGGCATATTCTCCGAAAACTCATTATTAATATAGATTGCAAGTTCTTCATGGATTTCACCATTAAGGAAATCATGAAAAGCTTCTACAAAAGGGTCGGAATATTTTGTCATTTTTAATCAGAGTTTTTCCCCGCAATATTTGCAATATTTGGCATCATCGTCGTGATTGTCAGCATTACAATTATTACAAACCTGTGTGTTTATATTGGTTGTTGAGGCTCGCGAAACTTCGGATGTTATAATTCCGGTCGGAACAGCAATAATTGCATAACCGATTATCATTATAACTGATGCAAGCACTTGTCCGGGAACTGTGTGCGGAGTTATATCTCCATAGCCTACGGTTGTCAAGGTAACTATTGCCCAGTAAATACTTCTCGGAATGCTGGTAAATCCGTTCTCAGGCCCTTCGATCAGGTACATTATAGACCCCATAATGACTACAAGAGCTAAAACCACTTCAAGAAATACAATTATTTTATGTTTGCTTCTTTTTAGAGCTGTTGTGAGGGTTTTTGATGCCCCGACAAAACGCGCCAGTTTTAAAACTCTGAAGACTCTGAGAAGTCGTAAAATGCGTATTACTAACAGAAAATGGGAACCGGTAATAATAATACTTAAATATGTTGGCAGAATTGCAAGCAGGTCAATAATCCCGTAAAAACTAAAAATATATTTTGAAGGCTGTCGGGTTGAGATTATTCTTAGACCATATTCAATTGTAAATACAATTGTAAAAAACCATTCGGAATAATATAGTTGTACTCCATATTGACGGTTAATTGTGGGGACACTGTCAAGCAATACAACAATAACGCTCAGAACAATGAAAATAAGTAAAGCAATATCAAAAGTCTTCCCTGCTGTAGTATCGGCTTCAAATATTACTTCGTGAAGCCTCCTTTTCCATTTCGGAAAATCGTTATTTGTTTTTGCGTTTGCCATCCGGATATTAGAGTGTAAAGCACAAAAATATATATTTATTATCAACAAGGACTTAATATTCTCGGTATAATTTTTTCAGGTTAAAGCGGTATAGCATAATTTAACAAAAAAGGATGTGTTTAGCGTTATGACTTTCTTATCTTTGTCTTCTGCAATTTTACCTGATATGCTTTCAAATTACCTCAATAAATTTTTCTTTATAATAATTCTGTTGTTTCCATTAGCAATGGCAAGCCAGAATATTCTTGTTTTGGAAAAGCATAATCATAGAAGAAATTATAAATATACGGTTGATAGCAGAATAATTCTTGAACTTAAAAACCAAACAGTTGTTTCAGGGATAATAACACGTATTGAGGATTCAACACTTGTAATTGACGGATTGGATCATATTAAAATCAGTGAGATAGAATTTGTTATAAGAAATCGACGTGGATTTTATCAGATGTGGAGTCTTTTCTTTCTGAAAATCGGATTAGGCTATTTTGCTATAACGACTATAAACCGTACAATCAGTGATGAACAGCCGATATTTAATACAACGAATATGATTATTGTGGGAAGTACAGCATTAATTGGAATAACTGGAAAGCTTCTTTACGTGAAAAAGTATCAAATTGATAATACACATTGGAGAGTATATGCTCTCACTCATTTTGACTTGCCCATAACCGGGAAACCAAAATTTTAATAGGTTCTCATTGAGAACTTTATAAGCCTTATTTTTTTCCCTTCCTTCTTACAGGATGGGCAGTGAAGGTGGCCGTCAGTATATTCCAGACCACATTCCGGACAGCGGTAGTGGGTAATTTTTAATGTATCTTTTGGCTGTGATCCTAAAACATATATAAGCCCTGAAACAGGAGTAAGGAACAGGCTTATGAGAAGTGTTTTTCTTCCCCCGACTTCACGCATCGACCCATAACGTGCTACCGATGCAGACACAAATAGATATGCAGTAGAGAGTATCAGTAGATAGTCAAAGTCAATTTGATTGAAGAAATTCATTATTCAGTGATTTTATAATTGTAGAACGGATTGGAATACAAAAGGTTTCAATGTTTTAGAGTAAGTAAAAAACTTCATTACTTTAAATGGTAAAAGCCGCCAAAAGTGACGGCTTTTAAGTTGGTGGGCCCACCTTCCCGAAAGTTTTCGGGATCGAACCAGCCCCGAAAGCTTTCGGGGACTTGATTATGAGGTAAATCGCATTAATAATTTTTCAGAAATTTCAGGATATAACTTAAGATTATTAATATACTTCTTGCTTTTCATTTTTTTAATATGTCTTTCGATTGCCACAGCCTGAGAGTATGAGGTACAAGAAATTGTATGGAAAACTTCCCAATCGTCGAATTTTGCAGTAAATTTTGTTTTACCGTAATATCCAGTTAAATGACGTTCGAGCCTATCCTCAATTGGGATTCTTGTAGAACCGACATAGAAAGCGCCATTTGCAGGACTAAAGAGTATGTAAGTAAAAAACTTCATTACTTTAAATGGTAAAAGCCGCCAAAAGTGACGGCTT
>JAOZOC010000462.1 GCA_029933495.1 Bacteroidales bacterium | reverse complement strand
CTCGAATACATCGTGGGCCCGTCACTTGTACTTTGCTTCTGAGCAAGTGTTCCGTAGTGACATCTCTAAAGATTTGGGTTATAGTGTGCGGTGCTTGCAGGACTGATCCCTGTTAAATAGCAAAGCTTTTGTCCATAGGAAAATTTGACAATTTGCACGGAGATTACGGATTGAACGACCAGATAAATAATAATGATAAGAATGATTTATGGCTAATAAACAATGGAAAAGAAAGCCAGGTGCCGGAATAATGCTTTTTTATATAAAAAGGCTTGTTAGGGAGTAAATAAATTTTCTAATATCTCTAATTAATTATGGTATTACTACTTTTTATCACTTTTAACAGTAGTGAAAGAACAAATAACAATAGCAAACCTGAAACTGGTAGCTTTACTGGTCCACGGATTGTAAGGTCAATAAAACTGTAAAAGTAGGAGATCAATGGATTATGGCAGAAAATCTTGCATACAAACCAGATAACGGAAAATATTGGGCTTATGAAAATAATGACAGCAATTTCGCAATATATGGTTACCTGTATGATTGGGAAACTGCAATGAATATAGCGCCAGAAGGATGGCATCTGCCTTCCAGAAAAGAATGGATGGCTATTCAGAAAACATTGGGTGCTAAAATGCAAACATATCCTTATTTGGAAAAGATATATCCTAAGCTAATCGTTGGCGGTAGCAGTGGTCTTGATATGTTGTTTGGAGGTTTGCGTACCTGCGATGGAGAATTTAAATACATTGGTGTCAAGGCAAGATTTTGGGCTTCAAACAATTCTAAAGGCGAAAAAGCCGCTACTGGTTTAAATAGTAACAAAGATAGTATCCCACATGGTCTAAGACGTAGCAAAGCCCCCTACGCTTATAATAATGGATACCAAAAAACCTGCCCGGGCTATAATGTTCGTCTTTTCAAGGATTAAGTATTCAACCGGCTTATGACGGTTTCATTTTATAAAGATTTAATGTTTAATCACAACTAAAAAATAAGAACAATGAAAACAACACCAATTAAAATCTTTCGATGGACACTGCGGATACTGAGTGCCATCTTTATCGTGTTTTTCTTAATGATGTTTATCAGTGAAACATTTTTCCAGGATGAAGCATTTAAACCAAAACCAATGAGTGCCAACAGTATTTTGCAAGTATTGATTATCGTAATTAGCCTGGTGGGATTGGCACTTGCCTGGAAATGGGAATTGTGGGGAGGAATTCTTTCATTAGTTGCTTTTGCGGCTCTCGCCATTGTAAACCCCAACGTACTGGATTTCCCACTGCTCCTGATTTATCCTGTTACTGCGATTTTATTTATTGTGATTTGGGTAATTGACAGGGGTTCTGTTGTAAAGATAGAATGAACCGGAAAGCAAAACTCTTTAAAAATGAACTAATGCCAAATATTCCCAAATATAAGTAATATTGAATATATATCAAACTAAACAACGGAGGTCATAATGAAAATGTAAAAACGGAACATATGGTAAATGTTTAATAAAACCCGTCAGATGATTATGTGCATATTGAACTATACTCCAATGCAAATATTTCGTTCATTGAAATAGTTAATATTCAAGGACGATTTACTGTACAATGATGGGACCCCAGCCCATTACAATGAATAAAAATTATAAACATTAAAACCTTTATTATGAAACAGAAAATTACACTTACAGCAATACTATTTCTGATTTGTTGGAACTTATGCAAATTATATAACACAAGAGAAAACAATATGAACAAAGTATAATATTTAAAAACTAATTATTAAACTATTTAGCTATGAATACAGGTGTATTAAATCATAAAAGCTCAGGAATCGTATTGATTCTATTTTTAACCCTTTTTGCTTTGTTTTTGTTTGGCTGTAATAAAGATGAAGAAAAGGATGAGCCTCAATTTGACCACGATTATGGAAGCTTTACCGATACACGGGATGGGCATATTTATAAAATAATAGAAATTGGTACACAGACCTGGTTTGCCGAAAACCTAGCCTATGAGGGTGCCGGAGAAGAAATAACTGATTTTGATGAGTGGTTTTTAACTACTACCTATGAGGGATGGTGCTATTACGGTAACGACAAAGCCACTTATGGAAGTACTTATGGCATATTGTATCAATGGGGCGTGGCATCAGTAGCTTGTCCAACAGGCTGGCACTTACCCTCTCAGGCCGAATGGATTATCCTTAGAGATTATCTTGGAGGAGAATACGAGGCAGGTGGCAAACTAAAGGAAGAGGGTACTGCACATTGGTTAAGCCCAAATAATGGAGCCACAAATGAAAGTGGGTTTACAGCTCTTCCGGGAGGTATGAAAGGAATGGGGCCACCTCCGTACTTTGTGGCTATTGGAGATTATTGTCACTTTTGGAGTGCTGATAATGACAGTGCCTATGCCTTTGATGCTTCTATGGCTTCATGGACGGATACGTTTTGGGTTGAAAGTTATTTCGGCACTCCTGATGCTCAAAAGCGCCTGGGTATTTCTGTCCGGTGTTTAAAGGATTAGCTTATTCACCAATTTAAATTGATTCACGGTCATTGGGGTGTAAAACAAAAAGATAAATGATGCAAATATGAATTATAAAATAGAAAAGCTAGCAGTTCTTGGTTACAGGTTTTTGACGGAAATTGGTATAATGTTTCTGGAACAACTAATGTTATTGATAGCAGTTGGCATCACCTTGCTGGTGGATATAGAAATGATAGTTTGTTTATTCTTGTGGATGGGACACTAGAAGGCTCTGCCCCAGCCTCTTTTGCCACTTATGATAACACACCTCTGACAATTGAAAATGACGCATTTAATGATATATTAATTGGTCGAATAGAAGATTTAAGATTTTGGAATATTGCCAGACCCTATAGTGACATTAATCAATATAAAGACAGTTGCTTAACGGGGCAGGAAAGCAACTTAGTAGCTTTTTATCAGTTTGAAGAAGGTACTGGAAATGCCTTTGCAGATTTAACAGGAAATAATCACTACGGATCTCTAATTAATATGGATACATCTGCCGCATGGGCTTCTGGTTTAAATTGCACTTATCCAACGCTTAGTATTAAGGAGGTTATTGCCTTAGACGAAATTTCTATATTCCCTAACCCATCTCAAGGTATAGTAAACATTGACTTGTCTAACCTGGTAGAGGTTTCAATTCAAATCTTTAGTTCAAATGGTAAATTAATTTGCAAAATAGAGAATATCAGTAATAAGACTTATCAATTCGAATTCAATGAAAAACCTGGAGTTTACTTTGTTGTAATTAGTTCAAATGATCAGCAACAGCATTTTAAGCTTATAAAAATTTAAACATTTTCTAAATCAGTTTCTTTTGGTATTCCGGGTTACAATAAT
>JAOZOC010000461.1 GCA_029933495.1 Bacteroidales bacterium | reverse complement strand
TCCCGACAATATGACCGGCCTTTTGCAGCTTGTCAACAATGAAATATTTATCTTCAGGAAATACCTGTGCAAAGCCGTTTACACTCTCTATTATTTCGATTATCTCGGATTCATGTTGTTTGATATGGCCTTTTGGAAGCGGCAGATTATCAAAGTACTCCCTTACCTTTTTCACTACATCGTGCGAATACTGCTTTGCCTTTTCCTCATCATTATAAACTTTCTCAAAAATTGTTTCCGAAATTATTTTTGCAAGAAGGTCATACTCCCTGGTATCCTGCCCTTTAAGGTGGCTTATATTTTCAATATCTTTCCCGATGTCAAGTGCATCCGAAATATATTCGGCAACAGCAAGATTATCTCCGGTTACCATTTTGACACTAACACCATGTTTTTTAAGATCGGCTATTGTCTCTTTTGAATCGTCACGTGGCGGATCAAACAGGGGTATCAGTCCTATGAATTCAAACTCATCATCACCTCTTTTTTTACAGGCCACTCCAAGTGTCCTGAATCCCTTTTGAGCATACTCGGTAACCTTTTCACTTGCTTTATCTTTATCAAAATTATGTTTGCATTGTTGCAATATGACCTGCGGAGCTCCTTTTGTTACTATAAGATCGTCAAATTCCGATTCCGTACGTTTGCTAACCGGATCAAAAGGAATAAACTTTTTAAGTTTGTACTTTTTGAGTTCATCATACCGGTTATTGTTCTTAACATATTCAAAGATAGGCTTTTCTATCGGATCATTGTTTTCCTCTTTTGATGCAAGAGCACCATAAAACAATACATCATCACCCGTAAACTTTCCGGTGGAGTAAGGTGTTGAGATAGTCATCTCATTTTTTGTAAGTGTACCTGTCTTGTCGCTACAAAGAATATCCATACCGGCAAGTTCTTCAATAGCTGCTAAACGACTCACAATGGCTCTTTTACGTGCAAGACTCACTGCACCGGCAGCCATTGTCACTGTCAATACAGTTGGCAGAGCCACAGGAATCGCAGCCACTGTCAGAACGAGTGAGAATTCAAGCAGATCGAAAATATTTTCGTGACGATACAAACCGGCTACTATTATAACCGCGATCAGTGAAATGGTGAGCAGTATCAGAAAGTTACCGACTTTTATAACCATATTCTGGAAATGACTTTTTTGCTCTTTCTCAGCCTTTGCAACCAATTTTACCGTCTTTCCAAAGTAAGTATCAAGGCCTGTTTTGGTAACTTCTCCGGTCATCTCACCTTTTTTGACGATAGCATTACTGTAAATAACATCGTCTTTCTTCTTTGTGACAGGCAATGATTCACCTGTTAGTGCCGATTGGTCAGCAAGCAAAAAGTCACCTTCAATCAGCTTTGTATCAGCAGGCACTATGTCGCCGATCTTTATTTTAATTATATCGCCGGGAACAAGCTCTTTAGCATCAATCTCCTGCCATTTACCATCACGCATAACGAGAGAGGTTCTTGCCAGTGTTTTCTTTAGCGCTTTTATTGCACTGAGAGCTTTGGACTCCTGGTATAAATCAAGCATGGCATTGGCGACAAGCATTACCATTATGATTGAGAAGTCCTCCCATTTTTTAACGAGGGCTGATAATATTGCTGCAACCTCAATCATCCAGGGAATAGGGCCCCAAAACCTCCTGAAAATTCTGTGAAACAGGGATTCTTCTTTGTCGGGTATTTCATTAAACCCAAATTTTTCGAGCCTTTTGGCAGCTTCTGCTGATGCAAGACCTTTTCCACTGAAAAACAGATTCTCATTATTAATGTTCGATTTGTCTTTTTCCATACTATTTTGTTTATCCTGATTTCCCCACTTATTGATTTGTTCCTGTTCCTGTTTCTATTACTGTGACATTATTTGCTTTTTTATGACTCACCCATTAAAAGCAGTTGTGAGTTTATATTTGTAAAGGCATCTTTAAATACTTTTTTAACATCCTTAATGTCTTTCATATCATCTTTCCTTACAATTCTTTTAGCAATTTTTTTGTAATATTCAAGTGAAGCCTGCTCATCTTTGGTCAGACCAGTCTCTGATCTTGCATAAGCTGAACGAAGATAGTGAATTGCTTTTAACAGGTTTTTTGCGGCTTCTGTATCATTGTTCCCTTCACCTGCAATTGTTTCAGAAACATAAATATGATGAGAACATAGTGCTTTCCCTGCCCTGGCAAAGAAGTATTCAAAATCCTGATAACCACTGACTTTGTCAGCTTTTACATCTCTTGCAAAATCTGTCAGTTCATCAATCGAATGCTGAAGTTCATTCTTCTGATTTGGTTTTGAGAACGGCAGTAATTTTTTCATAAACTCCACACCATTCAATATGTCGGAAGCACTTTGTTCATACTCCTGATCAATGTATGCCACCTCAGCTCTGTAGAATGAATCATCAGGTTCAAGATCTTTTACTGTAATCTCTTCCTTAACAGGCTCAGTTACAGATTTTATCTCATTTTCTGTTTTTGGTTGTTGCCTGCACGAATAGAGCATCCCAAACAAAACCAATACCGATAATGTTAAAACTGTCTTTTTCATTTTTCTATGTTTTAAAATTGTTTAAATATGCCACTTGTTACCTGCAAATGTATAGGTGCTTCAAAGTTTGTCAAGTTAATTATTGTTAATATAGAAATACTCAAAATATGTGATATGGTCATTCTAAATAGGTGAAAATGAGTAGAAAAAATGCTGATTGTGTTATCAGTCAGTTAATTTTATTACTTTCAGTGGTAGTATTCTGATGTAAGATCAGACACTATTTAGAATGGGAATTTTGCATTTTTTAACACAGTTTAAAAGAAGCATATAAACAGAAAAAATATTTAATACTGTCACAATTCCTCCGATTGAGTAAAGCAGTATTTTTGTGAAGGTTGAATTTGCCCATTTCCTTATGCGATGATGTAAGATAGCCCTGAAGGAATATTGCAAAAGTATAAGGTCCTGAGAAGGATTTGTTTCAACATCCCTGAGGTTATTAGATTAAGAATAATAAAACCTCTAAAAGTTTGAGTGCTCCGGGGTTAGGAATCCCTCAGAATCCCGGACTGCGCTTTTCATAGTAAATGAATTATGTAAAAAGTCGGAAATTTTAAAAAATATTGATCATTTTTCTGCAACTTTGTTGCAAAATTCGAAAAATGAAAAAAGCGATACTTATTCTGTTCATTGCAACTCTTGCAGCAGGTTGTAATAATGTAAAAAAGAGTGATTCCCAAAACACAAAAAGCAACACTTTAAATGAAGACCTTGCAAAATATGTAAATCCTTTCATTGGAACGGGAGGCCACGGCCATACCTATCCGGGAGCCACTTTACCTTTCGGGATGGTGCAGTTAAGTCCCGATACCCGTCTTGAAGGATGGGACGT
>JAOZOC010000460.1 GCA_029933495.1 Bacteroidales bacterium | reverse complement strand
ACATAGATATTTTCAATAAACTAAAGGAAGAAAATACCGGAAACCTTTATTATTTGTCAACCAACATTGTGCCTGCCGTAAGGATGGGTATTATAAAAAAGATAAAAAAAGACATTCAAAACGGTAAAGCCCCTGTTTTGGTTTCGACACAGGTTGTTGAAGCCGGTGTGGACTTGGATTTCGATATGGGATTTCGTGATTTGGCTCCCCTTGATTCGATCATTCAGGTGGCAGGGCGAATAAACAGGGAAAACTATAAAGAAAAAGAGTTGTCGCCGCTGTATATTATTCAGTTTCAGAAAGAAAATGGCAACTTTGAATCAACTTTGGTTTATGATTCGTTAACCCGCGATCAGGTGTTAAAGGCTTTGGAAGACAAAACCGAAATACCCGAATGCGACTATTTTGAATTAATTGATACCTATTTTTCCTCAATATCGGAAAGAGAAGCTTTTAACGAATCAAGAAATTTTTTTGAATCTATTAAAATATTAAAATATGACGGTGATAATTTTGCCGTAAGCAAATTTAAGATAATCAAAGATTCGTCCTGGGCAATTTCTGTTTTTGTTGAGTTGAATGATGAGTCTAAAGATGCCCGCAGGGCTTATGACGAATTATTGAATGGTGAGATATCAAAAGAGGATTTTGATAAAAATTTCAAAAACATTTTTAACCGTTACATTATTGCCGTGCCGGAGAAATTTGCCTGTGAGCTGGAAAACATCAACGGATTTACGGAAAATATTAAACTTGTTCAGAAGGAGAATGTTGCTAATTTCTATGATGAGAATACAGGGTTTATTAGAAAAGGAGAGTCTGAAAAAACGTATTTCTTTTAATGTTGTATCGAATCACATATTTATGGATTACCACAGGCTACAACACCATAGAAAACCAAAGTAAGTTTTTATGAATCGTTGTGGGGATATAAATAAATCGCTGTTTTATCATTCATACTTAATAAAAATACTGTTTTTTATCATCTATACTTAACAAAAAAGTATTACTTTTGTCAAGTATAAATGACAATATTATGAACTTAAAGAAGATAATACTTGAATATCAGGACTTTCTGAAAGAAATAAAAGTCCGGAAAAGGGATTACACTATTGACCCCAATGTCAACTATATAATAACCGGAGTAAGAAGAGCGGGTAAAACCTGGTTTCTGTTCCAAATTATTAAAGAATATTACAAAAACAATTTCAAAAATATTCTTTATGTGAATTTTGAAGACGATCGCTTTATTGACTTCAGTATTGGTGATTTCGATAAATTGCTTGATGCCTATTACGAGCTTTATCCCGAAAGTAAACCTGTGTTGTTTCTTGATGAAATTCAAAATATTGAAGGATGGCAAAAGTTTTGCCGGCGTGTTGCCGATCAAAAATACAGAATTTACATAACCGGTTCAAACGCAAAAATGCTTAGCAGCGATATTGCCACAACCCTTGGCGGCAGATTTATGCCATTGGAAATAAGTCCGCTTTCTTTTCCCGAGTATCTTCGTTTTAAGGGAATTTCCATATCGAAGAACGACATTTACAGCAGGAAGATAAATGTAATAAAAAACATCTTTGCCGGTTTTTTTCTTTACGGCGGATTTCCTGAAATGCTTAATATCAATGATAAACGTGGATATTTACACAATATCTTTACTACTGTACTTTACAACGATATAATTGTAAAAAGCAAAATACGCGATACGCAGGGAGTAAGACTGCTGATAAAAAAAATAGCCGAAAGCACCAATGATGAATTGTCGTTTAACCGCATAAGGAACCTGTTAAATGCAGCGGGTACAAAACCAGGAACTTCAACGGTTATTTCTTGGTTAGATAGTTTAAAAGATTCGTTTTTGATAAGAGAGGTGCAAAATATGAATTATCGTTTTTCGGAACGTGAAGCCAAAAAGAAATACTATTTTATTGATAACGGATTGCTGTTTGCCCTTGGTGAACAATCCGGGTCTAAGCTACTTGAAACACTTGCTTATAATGTATTGAGAAAACAATATGATGAGATTATGTTTTTTAAATCGTCAAACAACGAAGTTGATTTTGTAGTTCCCGGAAAGGCTCTTTTTCAGGCTTCAATGGAATTAACCAATGAAACCACAAAAAACAGGGAATTTAAAGCACTTTTAAAAGCAGGTGAATATCTGAAAATAAACAATTTAAACGTAATCACTTACGATTATGAGGATAATATTACTGTTAATGATCATACAATTTCAATAATACCGATATGGAAACTGATAACAGACCGGATGGATATCAACTGATCCAAACCATCATCCGTTTTCCGGAAATTAACCTGAAAACGCGTGACGCCCATAAGCTACGTGGCTTTTTCGGAGAGCTTTTCCGTGAGCATTCACCCCTGCTGCACAATCATTACGACGACGGCAGCGTGCGTTATGCATATCCGTTGGTGCAATACAAGGTTATTGATAAAGTGCCGCTGCTTACAGGTTTTGGCGAAGGCAGCAGGCTTTTAGTCGAATTGTTTTTAAAAATAAAGCACCTTGATATAGAAGGGGTTCATTACGATGTTAATTCAAAGAACATTACAAATATTGTAAATAGTTTTAATGACTTTTCAAGTCTGTATGAATATGAGTTCAAAACATTATGGATGGCTTTGAACCAGAAGAATTTCGATATTTATAAAAATCTGAAAACGGAGGAAGAAAAGTCCGGTTTTTTAGACAAGCAACTTCAAAACAATATTCTGAGTTTTTATAAAGGTGTGGGGTTTCGTATTGGTGAAAGGATAATGGTAAAAGGTCATTTCGGTGAGAAGGTCACCAAATTCAAAAACCGCAATATGCTGGCTTTTGAGGGCAGATTTGTGAGTAATGCGCTTTTGCCTGATTTTGCGGGTATCGGCAAATCCACATCAAGAGGTTTTGGCACAGTATTAAAATTAAAATCATAACTATGCAGCTTTATATTAATACATACGGGAGCTATGTTCATATTAAGGACCAGATGTTTGAAATTCGTGTAAAGAATAACGATAAGGAACAAAAGCACCATTTTTCAGCCAAAAAGCTTGAATCCATTGTTCTTGCCAAAGGAATTGCATTAAGTAGTGATGCTGTTAAACTGGCTATTATGAATAATATTGATATTGTGTTCATCGACTGGGACGGAAGACCATTGGGAAGAATATGGCACAGCAAACTTGGATCAACATCACTAATAAGAAAGGAGCAACTTAAAGCAAGTATTAACAAAGACGGCCTGAAGACCATAAAACTTTGGATATCCACCAAAATTGACAACGAGATAAACTTTATAAAAAAGCTAAAAAAACATCGTCAGCAATTATCTGAATATCTTGATGATAAAACTACAAGGATGGAGGCTTTGAATGTTTCG
>JAOZOC010000459.1 GCA_029933495.1 Bacteroidales bacterium | reverse complement strand
ATGTAAACTACGATTCTACGGAATACATTAGGGATGAGCTTGTGAAAATCAGCCGGCGGACCGCTTTCACAATCATCATTTTACTTCTTTTTGTCCTTGTGATAAGTCTGAGTTTCAGGTACCTGTTCATTATAATGCTGAGTCTTTTGGCAAATGTAGCAATCAGTTTTACACTCTACTATTTCCTCGGTATCGAAATACACCTTTACTCCCTTGCCGGAGTGACCATATCGCTCGGACTGATTATTGACAATACAATCGTAATGATTGACCATATACGGCATAAAGGTAATATTAAGGTTTTTACGGCTCTACTTGCTTCCACGCTGACGACTATGGCTGCTCTTTCGGTCATCGGTTTTTTACCGGATAATATAAAACTTAATCTTTGGGATTTTGCAGCCATTATAATTATTAACCTCGGTGTCTCGCTGATAATTTCCCTGTTTTTTATTCCTGCGCTTTTGTATTATATCCCGCTGAAGGTAAAGAAGTCGAAAGTGATGTTTCGCAGAAGAAGGATGATTGTGAAAACAGGAAGGTTTTATGAGCGGATGATAGCTTTTTTATCGAAATACAGGAAAATTGCAATAACGGTTGTGATTCTCACCTTCGGACTTCCGGTTTTTATGCTGCCAAACAGGCTGGATGGCGATAAGTGGTACGCTGATGCGTACAATAAGACCCTCGGTAACGATTGGTATATCGAAAATGCACGCCCCTGGGTCAATAAGCTGCTTGGAGGCAGTCTGCGGCTCTTTGTAAACTATGTTTATGAAGGTTACAGCTATTCGGAGCCGCAGCAAACGAAACTTTATGTATCGGCTTCAATGCCGAAAGGTTCCACAATGGAACAACTGAACGAAGTCTATCTGAAGGTTGAGAATTACCTGTCGCAGTTTCCCGAAATTGACAAATATATAACACGGGTTACGAGTGCCCAAAACGGCTCAATGACCGTTTATTTTAAAAAAGAGTTTGAAAACAGCTCATTTCCTTATATCCTGAAAGCCAGGCTGATATCGCGCAGCCTCGACCTTGGCGGAATAAACTGGAATATTTACGGGGTGGGGAAGGGGTTCTCGAACAGAACGGGTGTTTCGGAACAGGTGAATTACCGCGTGGCTATGTACGGCTATAATTATGATGAACTCTATAAACAGGCGCAGATATTAAAGAAAAAACTACTTAAGCATCCGCGGATAAAAGAGGTGAATATTGCAGGTGGCAGGTACTGGTGGGAGTCGGAAAAGGAGTATGAATATGTGTTAGATGTTGATAAGGAAAAACTGGCACTCTATAAAACGGGTTTACCCGTGATTTATGCCGGAATAAACAGGTTTAACACCTCCGGCGGTTTGCCGCTGGCAGTGTTTACAGGCAAAGACAGGATAAATCTGAACATTAAGCCTATTTCGGACATACAGACAGATGTTTGGAACATTATGAACACACCCATAGATACCTCTGGTTTGAAACTGAAAGATTTTGCAACAATATCGAAAGAGGTTGCAACACCTGCCATTTACAAGGAAAATCAGAATTATATCAGGGTGGTGAAATACAACTATCTCGGCAGTTACAAATTCGGTAACAAATACCTGAAAAAGGTTCTTGACGAGATGAAGCGGGAGATGCCGCTGGGATATACCGCCGAGACAATGAAATATTACTGGAGCGGTGACGAGGCGAAAAAACAGTATGGCCTTATTCTTCTCGTGATAGCATTGGTTTTCCTGATATGCTCCGTTTTGTTCGAGTCGCTACGGCAACCACTTGCAATGGTTATTATCATTCCGCTCTCTTTCACCGGTATTTTCCTTACTTTTTACTGGTTTGATTTCAGTTTCGACCAGGGCGGGTATGCATCATTTGTTTTGCTAAGCGGGCTGGTGGTCAATTCCGCAATTTACATCATAAACGAGTATAACAACCTGAAGCGTAGGTTTTCCGGGCGCAGCATATCAAACATAAGACTTTACCGCAAAGCCTTTGACAACAAGATAATTCCTATTCTGCTGACTATATTGTCAACAGTATTGGGGTTGCTGCCCTTTGTGGTTTACAGTGAGAATGAGGTCTTCTGGTTTGCCCTTGCGGTAGGCTCCATCGGCGGACTGCTCTTTTCACTGATTGTTATTACGGTTTATTTGCCGGTGTTTGTGGTGGGGAGGAAGGAGAAATGAAAGTATATATATTAGTAATTTTTATTGACTACTTATATGAGTTCTCGGAAACATTTAATATGTAGCTGATTTTATTATCAATGATTTTTATAACATATGGACCGTTAGGGTTTTTGGCGGAATTTGATATTAATTTAACCAATTCGAAACCACTCGTTGTTATAATTCTATATTTTTGATAATTTTTAATATTTTTTCTTAAAATTTCTTTTAACTCTTTATTCTTTTCTTTTTTAAAATAGTAAAGTATAAAACCAGGCTGAATACTATTATTATCATTTTGCGCAAAGTAAATCCATCTGTTTATACTTTACAAGCTACATTCAGTACAATCAATATCCGTTAATAAAAAAAAGCATAATATGTTTTTTGTGTTTGTCAAAGGGACAATCTTAGTTAATTTAGATTCAATTTTATTATAAGAAGAATTGCAAGAAATTGAAAATATTGACATCGTTATTACCAACAAATAAAATACTTTTTTTTACAAATACTTTGCAATATAGATCCTTGTGATATTTTGTTTCTCATTCTCATTATTATTTAATAGGAATATTTTGCTTGATGATTCAATGAATAGTATTTTTAATTTATCATTGTTATTACTACGTAGTTGAAATACTTTTGAATAGTTACCATTTTTATCAACACTTAATAGATAATCATTTCTGTATTTTTCGTAAGTGTCTTGTTCTAAATATTCAGCTCTTGATTTAACAATTCTATCTTCCGGTATTCCTTTTGAGTAGATTAAAAAGAAAGTATCTTTGGAAATGAAGAAGTCGGAACAATTGTCCGTTAATTGTTCGATTCTAAAAGAAGTATTTGCATCTGAATTACGATTATAATTAAAAGCCTTAAAATTTTCCAATAAAAAGTGTACTGATTTATTTTTTGAAAGATTATAACTATTTATATTATAGCAAAATAATGTAGGTTGAAATGGATACATAAAAAATATTAAGCTATCATTTATTATATTACTATAGGATGGCGTAGCTCTATTAAACCTATAATCGCCAAGGTTGTATAACGGATTATCACTATCTAACTTTAACACTCTTTCATATTCCTCTGTTGTAATATTTACCTTTGTTAACCATTTTATTTTATTGTATTTACCATTTTGTAAATTATTATTGAAGTGCCTGATGTAGAGTATTGTATCTTTAGTTGAATTGAATTTGTGGGGTACATTAAATT
>JAOZOC010000458.1 GCA_029933495.1 Bacteroidales bacterium | reverse complement strand
TGTGCCGATATAAGGTATTTCGTGCTTCCAGCCGAAGGTGTACGGAGCAGGATTTCCATGAATATTGTTTTTACATAACCAGCATTTAACAGGGGTTTCAGCTTCTTGTGGAAATGCATCAATAGTTATCAGGAGAATAAGCAGAGCAGAAATTACAATTCTAAATTTCATTAATAATGATTTTCCTATTGTATTATAAAACAGCAAAGTTATTACTTATTGATTAACTCTGCATGTTTCCCCATACTTATGATCTCAAATTTTTTCTGAAACATCCTGATAACCTCTTTGAATTTTTGTTGTTTTTTATCTGTCGGGATATTCATCCCCGGGAAAAATGCAAGTTCTTCAACCATATCGCCGCCAATAAGGTCCAGTGGATGAAGTAAAAAGCTTGGCTGTACTTTTGCAATTTTGCAGTTCAATAAAGCAGTATTGAAATAAAGCTTCATCAGGGCAGGAGAGATGTTGCTGATGAATAGCAGATAACTAAGATGAAACGGAATCCTGAAAGCCGGAAATGTTGTGACGGGGATTTCGAGAAGTTTATTTCCGTTCTGTAAATCCCAGTAATACGGCTTTACCTTACGAAATCCGTCTTTGAATTGCCCAAACAAAAGTTTTCTTATCTCTTTTTCTTCCGGTGTCAGGTCGGCTGTCATAAAGTAATATTTTCTTGCAAATGGACCTATCCATGTGGGCAAAATGGAAGCATCAAATTTGTATTCGTTTTCAAAAAGAACCTCAAACAGATCCATCGACCACGAAAAACCAGGCCCCCTGAATCCAACAGTCTTTTGACCGGTAATCTGCAGCAGATGCTTTTCTGTTTCAAGGATTTCGAATTCAAGTTCCTTTTTTGAATACAGATGAAGCCAGGATTCGTGGTTAAAGGAATGATTACCAATTTCGTGTCCTCTGTCGGAAATCATTTTAATAGCTTTCTCGTTTTTATTAAGTGCTGCATCCTGACCGACTATGAAAAATGTAATTTTTAGACCCAGTTCATCCAGAATATCAAGAACAAACGGAACAAACCTATCAAGATATGACGGGAAATCTTTCCAGTCATCTCCACCATGAATTTTTTTATACGACCACAAATTATCAAGGTCGAGCGAAAGACTTGCTACCGGTTTTTTCTTTGCCATATTCTAAATATTAAAAATATTTCACCACTGCCTTTTCTGCCAACTGAATCGTTTCATTTACATTCAAAGTGCCATTGGTAATGAGCGAGGAATTTAGAAAATAGAGACCCTCAGTTTCTGATTTTGTATTGACCAGAGATTCAGAATAGTTTAACGTAGAGAGAGCAAAAACTTGTTTAGCCCTTGCAATACCTGTAAACAGGATGTTGTCTCGGGAAATATGTGGATGCATTTTTAAAAGGCTCTCAATAAACAAATTACTTATTTCATTATCAGTTTTATCAAATACCGGATCATCAGGAGTTACATATTTTGGCAGATAGACAAGATGTTTTCCCCCAATTTCCTTTGTGTTTACCAGAGCTGTCATCTCAATTACACCTGTAAACGGAAATCCTTTATCTGTAATATTTGTAACGTAATAAGGAGATATCGGCTTGTCTAATAATAGAGCAGCACAAACAACTCCAAGGTATTGAGTTTGAGAAAGCTTTGATTTTTCGTTGTCTGAAATATCCGGGCACATTGCTGGTATGGATGGTGAAGGAGTTGTGACAATTACTTCATCAAATTCCTGTGACATCTGATTAATGAATTCAATAGTAAATTTACTCTTTTTGTCTTTTCTGATTTGTTTTACTCGATGGTCAGTCAAAGTATTTACTCCCTGAGATTTCAGTTTTTTGTTGAATTTGTCAAGTATTGTGTCGTATCCACCATTCACATAGCCAAACATCTCCTTTTTAAGTCCACTTCTTCTTGCTGCATACATTCGCTGAATAGTTGCCCATATAAATGCTGCTGATGTTTTGGTGTACATCTCTCCGAGTTTGGATTTGAGAAGAGGCAGCCACATCTTTTCAAAAGTTTTTTTACCAGAAAGTTTTGTAAGCCATTGCGCAACTGTTACCTTTTCAAGTTTCTTCCAGTTTTTGATACGGGAGGCATAAAAAATGGTAAAACCAAGTCTGAATTTACTAATCAGGTCAAGTGGTGGGAATTTTAAAAACTCCATTGAATTGGACATAGAGTAGAGTTTGCCATCCGAATAAAATCCTGTTTTTGTTTCCACCCAGTTAACACTGCTATCAAGTTTCAAATCCTTCAGGATATTTCTCGTATAGCTATCTGACATTAAAATTACGTGATAGAATTTGTCCCATACAACATCATCAATTTGCCATGCAGAAGCAAGCCCGCCAGTAGATTTTGCAGCATCCAGAATGGTTACCGAATATCCCTTTTGTGATAATCGGTATGCGAGTGTCATTCCCAGGATACCACCACCAACAATTCCTATTTTTTTATCCATTACTTTCTTTTCAAAATCATCATAAAAATGTAAAAAAGACCTCCAAAAAATATTTTAGACTATTATTGTGCTTTAACCGCACAATCAACCAACTCAGAATAGAAACCATTAAATGGCTCAATTTTATCTATCTTGTCAGGATTGACAATACTACATCCTGTAGAGCAGGTATCTGCAAGAACTCTTACTTTTTGGAATCTTGCTTTGTTGAATTCATCTGCTGCATAATTATCATTCAGAAACTCAATAATAGTGTTAAGCTCATTTCCAATTCCTCTCTCAACAGCATTGAAACTCCTAAAAACAAAATCAATAAAACTATCAGTAGGTTTGTTTTTGCCTCTTCCTATTCCTATATATTTGACTGGTATTTTGTTAGATATATCTTTCCCAAAGATATTACATCCATCAACAACTCCAAGCAATTTTGGCGCATATTCAAATATTTTATTATAGTTGTCGAGATAATATTTGTGGGCTGTGCATAGAATGGCATAATCTGTTCCTTGCAATGATTCCTGCATATTATTTGTGAAAATATTCTGAAACCCATATTCCATTAGATTCTGATCATCTGTTTTTACAAATGGGTCGTGAATGGTTACATCGCAACCTTTTTCTTTTAGAAGTTTAGCTAAGGCAAGGGTAGGGGAGTTTCTGGTATCCTCAGAATTAAATCTGTAGGCTGCACCAAGAAGTGAAATACGCTTTCCCGATAAATCACCAAAATCTTTCTCTGCCAATCGGATTGTCTCAGCCGGAGATAAGTCATTGATGTCTCTGGATTTTATTATCAGGCTGTTTGATGTGTCAGCTCCACTTTCGATTTTTCTCCACCACAGAAGAATACCATCTTTTGGCAGGCAATGGCCACCAACACCTATCATCGGAATAAGCAATCCTCCTGAAGGTACTGCATTTGGGTCATCAT
>JAOZOC010000040.1 GCA_029933495.1 Bacteroidales bacterium | reverse complement strand
TCCAGAAACCACCGACAGTTTCAGAACATATCTGGAACCATCTTTCGGTTTGCCACCCGAGTGCAGTTATCGGATGGTCATAAAAGTATGCACTTGTAGGAGGATTGCGCTCATAGTCAAGAAATTTTGTAATCATAGTCTCAAGGTGTGTTGCATTCTGGGCTGTCATTCTTGCGAGGACAACATCCGGTAACTGGTCACCGTCAACATCGGCATAAATATTATCCGAAACACAGTAGCTGTTATATATCGGCGAAATAACCGTACTTCCGCTTGTACCGTAATCGCCAAGAAGCAAAACGGCAGCCGGTGGAACAGCCCAGGTGTTGTATGCATTGTCTATGTATCCTTCAATTGCCGTTGTCGTATTTCCTCCAACATCTGTTGTGGTTACAATTCCGGTTTTTATTCCCTGTAAAGTTCTGAATGTCTTTATCGAATCTGCCCAGGAGAGAAAAACAGGGTCATCAGGAGAGATAATGAGATATTCAAAATCAGGCGTTTCGGTTGGAGCACCCTTTTTACTGTAATCTATTTCAGGTAATGAACCGGGATTCAAAACAGCATCTTTAATTATTGGGTCCCACCAGCGGCTACGCAACCGGTCGTCGCCAAAATGACCGTTTCCTCCTGTAAACTCAATCTCTATTTTTAAATCGCGATAAATTATCAGCTCCTTTGTAACCGGATTGTACTGAAACGGTGTTACACCAAGCATAATAACCTCAACACCGCGGATTTTTGAATTATCCGAAACTATTACGGGCTGCGACGGATATAATTTATTTTTGGAATATATTTTATTATCCTTATTGTATTCCAAAGGCCCTGTTTCGGTATCAAGAGGGATACGTGGCGCCGGAGCAATGTCAAAGTTTTTGAATACTTCAGTTCTTGATGCGATGACGTTATATGAAACAGATGCCCCCTGTGGAATAGCTATATAACGTCCTGTTCCGGGAAGATCAGGAGCTCCCTCATCATTGGGAAGAAAAATCCCGGGAACATGAATTTCTTTTAAAATTTCGTCTCCAATAGTTATATCATCAATTGAAAACTCATCAATGGAATAGTTGATAATAACCGATGTATTATCATTGGATTCGAGCGTGAATCCTGTTTTTCCCCAGCTGTCGGGGTAACTGATTTTTTGCGAATAGCCTGTATTTATCACAAAAGCAAGCAATACAAAAGTAAGACTGGTGTAGATGATTGATTTTTTCATAGTAGCATAATTAATTTTTTTCACAATAATTAAATAACAATTCTATTTCAATATGAATTAAACTGGATCAATAATTAAAACTAAATACTTTGGTAGAAGAATTTGCGCTAAAATATTAATATATAGTGAGATGGCCAAATAATTATTACAATTTGTAATAATTATAAATAATCAAAGTCAAATTATTTTATATATTTTTGCAAAAAATTGAATAAAAAATTAGATTTCACAAAAATGAGTAGAACAATTATCCCTCTCTTTATTATCCTTTTTATTGCCTTAGTTAGTAACTCTCAGCCTTTAACAGTTCAGCAGATTATTAACAATAAGATTAACGCGGGTGGTGAAACCGGTTCTGTTTCAGCTGATGGAATCATTCTTTACGCCCAGGATGTATTATCAAATTATTATGAGTTAAACGAATATATACCTGCCTGGAAAAACAAAAAGAGTTTCAAAGAAGTAATTTCTATCCTGCAGGATTCATATAACGAGGGTTTGCTGCCTGATGATTATCATTTGAGTAACATTAACAGGCTAATTAGTGAGACAAAGGCAAATCCCGACCCCTCTAAACTTGCTGATCTTGATCTGTTAATAACTGACGGTCTTTTACTGTATGGGTCTAATCTAATTATGGGTAAAGTTGACCAGTCGAAGATAAGGCCCGGCTGGGATGTTCCGCCAAACAAACTTCCTGGCAATGGGGACAGCTTACTATATAAAGCTTTGGAACATAAAGACCTTACGAGATTAATAAACTCTATCAAACCGGATAATTTTATGTACACGCATCTCCGTAATGGATTAATGCATTACAGGGAGATTGCAAAAAACGGAGGCTGGCCACAAATACCCGATGGCGAGGTGTTGAAATCCGGCGCGAAAGATGAAAGGGTTCTATTAATAAGAGATTATCTCAAAATTGTTAGTGATCTTCCTGCTGATGCAATCAGTTCAAATGATACAATTTATGATTCAACGGTTGTTGAGGCAGTGAAGAAGTTTCAGTTCAGACATAACCTTAACCAGGACGGTGTCTTAGGAAAAGGGACTCTAAGAGCAATGAACGTAACAGTAGAGCAACGGATTGCTGAAATAAGAGTCAATATGGAAAGAGCAAGATGGGTTATTCATCATCTACCGAACGACTTTCTGGTTGTAAACATTGCAGGTTTTAATATCCGAAGGCTCAGAAACGATTCAATAATCTATTACTCAAGGGTTATTGTTGGCAGACACTACCACGAATCTCCGATTTTCAAAGGGAAATTGAGATATATTATTCTGAATCCTACCTGGACATTACCGTACTCCATTGCCACTAAGGAAACTCTGCCTAAGTTGCAGAAAGATCCGGGTTATTTGGGAAAAAAGAATATGATCATTATGGACAGAAGCGGAAAAGTGCTGGACCCATCAACAATAGATTTTAACAAGCTCTCGGCAGGTAATTTCCCATATACATTGCGACAGAAAGCCGGCCCTCATAATGCCCTTGGAGAAGTGAAATTTATATTTCCAAATAAATACTCTGTTTATCTTCATGACACTCCAGCTCGTAGCTTGTTTGCAAATGAAGATAGGGCATTTAGTCATGGTTGTATAAGGCTTGATAAAAAGTGGGAATTATTTCTCAGTCTCATTGATGAACCGGATGTGTGGAATATGGAGAAAATAAATGAAGTTCTGGCTTCCGAGAAGACTACAAGAGTAAATCTTAAAAATCCAATAGACATTATATTGCTTTACTGGACTGCAGGTGCCGACAAAACAGATAAGCTATACTTTAATAAGGATATTTACCAAAGAGATTCTGCCGTTTTAAGTGAGTTAAACAAGCCTGTTGTATTTAAAAAGGGTCAATAGTAGAAGTAATTATCAGGGTAAGACGTTTAACCTGATTTTATATCAAAGTTTTTTATGGGTAAAAGGCAATATATATTTTTAATTTTTTTTGTTTTCTCTTTTTTGTCATTTTCAGCTGGGGTAGTTGGATTTAAGTATAAAATTCAGGAAGAAGAAATAAATCTAAATCGGTTTTTTTATACTGTTATGCCGGGTGAAGCAATTGCAATTACTGTAGAAACAGATAAGCCTAAGAATATTGAGGTTACGGTTACCAATGGTGAAGTTTTTTCAATAGGTTTAGGAAAATGGGAGTTCAAAGCTCCTGAAGTAAGTGGGAAATTTGAGTTAACAATAAGGGATGTCGCTACAAATCAAACTGCTGTTGTCTCTATTTTTGTTTTGGTGCCGGGCATCAAAATGAAAGGCGAATACCTTAACGGATACAGAATTGGCAATTATCCACCTGGCAAATATAAAGGGAATAATAATTACAAAAAACCGGTTGGTTTTATTGAAGTGACAGAAAACAATAAGGATGTTTACATCACTCCACACTTCCAATTGAAACAATTTTTGTGTAAGCAAAGTTCCGGATGGCCTAAATATCTTGTCCTCAATCCAAGCTTACTTCTGAAGCTTGAATTTTTAATTAGTGAGTTACACAAAAAGGGAGTAAATGTAAAAACTCTTTTTATTATGAGTGGGTACAGGACACCATATTACAACAAATTAATTGGTAATGTAGAATACAGCAGGCATATTTTCGGAGATGCTGCTGATATTTATATTGACGAGGACCATAATGGAGTGATTGATGATTTGAATAGTGACGGCAAAAACAATATGACTGATGCAGAGGTGTTATACTCAATTGTCAAGCGGTTAGATGAAAACCCCGATTATGACGACTTAATTGGCGGCTTAGGCAAGTATAAACGAAATTCGGCTCATACCTATTTTATTCACGTTGATACAAGAGGCTACAAAGCAAGGTGGTAATCTGAACAGAGATAATAGTAATCATCGGAATATAAATTTATTCCTCTACTTCTATTTTCTTATTCTGTTCCTTTTTGATAATATCGACTACTTCTTTGAACTTATCATTTGGTACCGGCAATGAGAGCACATAATGTTTCAGTTTCCATCCGTCATCACCCTTTTGTAGGACTCCCGAGCCTCTTAATTTTGTTCTTCCCGAGTAGAGTAATTCATCAAACCAGGCAAGCACTCTGTCTTCTGAAAGATAAATGTTTCTGCTTATGGCAGTGAAACTCCAGGCTTTGCCCTTGTCGAAATATGGTTTGGACCATTCAAAAAACTGCTGTTTTGTCCATATTTCCGTTTCGTCAGTACCAATATAGATACCATCTTCTGCAATGAAATCGAAATATGCCTTTTGGTCGGCTTTGGAGGCAGCATTGTGCCAGTTATCAATCAGATTCGAGATTTGTGCCTTTTCTGAATCCTGAGCAAATAGAAATGAGGAAAGGGCCAATGAGAATAACAGGGTAATTAAGGTTTTCATAAAATATGCAATTTGATTATTTTGCAATTATACAAAACCTCATTAATTTTGAAGGGTTTTAATCCCAATAAATGAGAAAATAAACTATTCCTCAGCCATCGCTAATGATTCATCAATTTTTTTACAAACCATTTCATCTATTGCGGGACAATAGCCGAGGAACTTACAAAAAGGCTGTGCATCTTTATCAAAAAGGATTGTGAAAGGAACTGTGGGGATACTCATTGCTCTTTTGAAATCTCCGTTTTTATCAATAAATACCTCAAACTCAATGTCATGTCCATAAACAAAAGGCCGGATATGATCTAAGTTGCCAATATTGTCAACGCATACTGCAACTATTCTGACTCCCTCATCCTTTAATTTATCAACGTAAATATCGTTTAAATCCATAAGTTCTTTACAACAATTGTCATCATAGGTTTTCCAGAATACCATTATCATCGGTACCGAATCATTTTGAATTTTTTCAGAGGAGATCCTTGTTCCTTCCAAAGTGAAGATATCCACATCAGGTAACTTTTCCTGCGATTGTGAAAAACTTATAAAAAGGATCATTGCTGTTGCTGTGGTTAAAGAATGTAGTTTCATGATGAGTAGTTTTAGATGGTTATTATTTCAAAAATCAATAATCACAAAGATACAACAATTAGAACGGAGAAGCAAGGTAAATGAATAAACGCCGGGTTTCATCGTGTAAACGCCGGGGTTTATTTATTATTCGTAGCAGAAAAATTAGAATTCGATAATAGTTTGAATAAAAAAAGCGACACCCAAAAGGAGTGTCGCCTGATAATTTAATAATTTTTATATTAGTTCACAGAGACTTTCTTTGACAAAAGTTTATCTCCAATCTTCAGACTTACAAAATAGATTCCCGGTCTTAATTCCTGAGCATCTATCTTTATACTATGTGAACCGGCATTCAATTCACCCGGATTTAAACTGTAAACAACTTTTCCGGTGATGTCATAAAGATTAAGCATCACATTATCAGTTGAATTCATCGTAAAGCTAACGTTGGTATAGCTTTCAAACGGGTTAGGATAAATATTAAAGTCCTGACCAGAGTTAAATGATTCAACAGTTGTAAGTGATACGCCAAACTCTACCACCTCATTACTACTTTCAAAATCGGTGTTGAAAATAATTTCTGTTCCGTTACCTCCGGTTAGCCTGTAGAATCCTGCACCGGTAAGTCCATCGCCTCCTGCATCATTTATAACAAAAGTATAGCATCCGTCTTCTGTAATGAAAAGAGTGTCTTTGATGAAAGAATTTGGTGTTGAATATGGTCCGCCACTATACAAGATCTGACCTTCGGAATCTTTACATTCCCAGGTAATTTCCTGAGGATTATCATCAAGTTTTATAAAGAGGAAGATATCAGGTACTACCTGAGCTGCTATGGCAAAAGTACTGGCTATGGTATCGTTTGAAGTGTCTTCATCATCATTTCCGTTTGGATCAGTAACATAGATTACCAAATCGTTTTCATCCTGAATATCGAATGAAAGAGGAGGTAACTGCACCTCTTCGGTTGTCTGAAATGAAAGATCGCCTGTCCACTCATAAGTTTCAGAAGCATCTCCGTTAACTACATAATTGATATTTAACGATGTTAAACTCTGTGCTCCTTCATTTGCAATAGTAACAAGAGGGGCAACTTCTCCAGCACAATTAGCTACCGGAACCATATCCATTGTCTGGATTGATGCGTTATTATTTGTTAGAGGAATTATATCTAATACAGAAACTTTTGCTGCCTGAAGAATCTCTTTCGTAGAAGTATTCTGAATAAAAGCAATAAACTCACAATTTTCCAGATTCCAGGCCGAATTCATAGTAAAGTTTAGAGTAACTGTCTGAAGCGGATTGGATGAAAAATCAACAGGTGTCCCATTTGCATTTGGCACGAACAATCTGGTGACGAAATTATATGTGCTACTTCCGTACGTAAGACCCGATTCATTAACCGCTAAATGTGCCACTAAATTTGAGCCAGTATAGGGCTCAACATTTTCAAGAGTTAAAACAACTGTATAATCTAACCCTTCATTCATTCCGTTTAAAAGAACCGTAAAATCTGACGGTATTGCCATTCGCTGGTTATATTTTGAAACAAATGAATTATATGTTCCGGAGGAACCACCAAGAACACTAAGTACTCCGTCAAAATATGAGTTTGGAATTCCGCTTATACCATAGTAGCTTAATCGGGCTGCGGCATACTGATTTGGGAACCCACCGGAGGAGGAAGATGTGTGATGTTCTAATACGGCAACATCGAAACCGTTTGCTATCATATCGTCAGCCGCTGCTGCTGCGTATGGGCAGTAACTTCACCAGGTAGCTGTACCGATCTCAATAACAACATTGTCGCGTGGAACAGTCTGCGAAAAAGCAACAACTGCAACGAGTGCAAAAATAAATGTGAATAATTGTTTTCTCATAAATCTAGGTGTTAAATTAATTATTTAAACAGTATTGGCGCAAATATACAAATAAATATATGCAACTTAGTAAATATATCGTATTTAAATTGAATCTAAAGAAGAAACCCTGACAGGGTTTAGAAGCCTATCAGGGTTTAAAGTCTTAACTATTTAGTGAATAATTATCTTTTTTACAATTGAATAATTATCATTTTCAATATGCAGATAATATAATCCGCCATCAACATTAATGTTAACGTTTAGTGAATTATTGTTAATGAGTTTAACATTATCGCTACTGTAAACTGATTTTCCAAGAGAATTTAATATCCTGACATTTACAGGATCAACAATTTCTGTATCTGTTTTAATTGTGAAAATCCCTGAGTTCGGATTTGGAAAGATGCTGACCTTTGAACTAATCAGGTTGTCATCGATACCAAGACATTTGATTGTCAGTAACATTTCATCTGTTGTAGTTTCGCAGACACCATTTCCAGCGGCTGTCAGCGTTAATATCACCTCTTCAGCATTAATATCATTGGGCCCCGGAGTATAAACAGGATTCATTGTTGCCACATTGTCAAATGCTCCGTCACCTGTTGTTTCCCACAATATGTCGGAATAGTTTTCGGAAACAGCATCGGAAATTTCATAAGTCTGTCCTTCACAAATATCGTGATCTTCACCTGCAAAAGCTTCTGGAGCTGCTGTTATTGAAATCAGTAAAGTATCCATAACTGTTCCACAGGGAGCATAACCGTTAACTGTCATAATAAGGGTCACTTCCCCGTTTTCAACATCGGATTCACCGGCAACATACTCCGGATTAACCGCTGAATTATCATCAAAAGCTCCGTCACCGGTTGTTGTCCATACTATGGACTCATAATTCTCAGCATAGGCTGAAGGTATATACGAGTTGCTGCAGGCTTCAAGGTTATCACCTGCATCAGCCATAGGAGCGTAATGCAGTGAAAGAGTCAGATCATCGCTTGATGACTGCCCTGATACTGCCGCAGTAAGAGTAAGATCGACTGAACCGTTCTGATAATCTTCATCTCCCGGAGTATAAACTGTTCCAGGGTCTGTGAAATCAGCGAAAGTTCCTGTTCCTGTTGTAGTCCATTCAAAGGTTGCTGACGGAGAACCAAATCCCTCGCAATTAAATGTGTCATCTTCACAAAGGGAAGCATCTTCACCGGCAAAAGCCGTAACAGTAACAGGATCGGGTAAAATAATCATATCAACCCATCCGCAGTCACTGCCTGCTACAGTATTTGCACTTTTAATATAGGACCACTTAAAAGTATGCTCTCCAGGAGTTACACTATAAGAGGCTTGTGTCCAGTCTATTTCACCCGACCATTGTGCTTTTACTGTATTGTCGATATAAAACTTCAGCTTATCATAATTTTGCTGAGACGAAACTTTGTAGTAGAATGAGATCATACCATCATCTCCTACAAGATAATCTATAGAAAGAGTTGTTGTTTCTCCATCACCAATATCTCCTGTTTTCGCACAATATGTACCTTCATAAGGAGCTTCTTCCGAAACCAGCCAATCAGCATCACCACTTGTTTGCCAGTCATACATTGTCATATCGCCTGTTTCCCAGTCTTCGGATGCAAAACCGATATTTTGAGAATAGACATTTTCAACAATAAATCCAAGCGATTGAGCTTTATATTGTAGCAGATAGGCGGTGCCATTAGTTGCCTCTTCACTGGCAGTAACAGTAAACTCGGCTGTTTTTGTTTCCCCGATAGCAATTACATTAAAATTGTATGTATTATTTTCCATTGAGATAAACGTGGATGTTGGTGTAAGCATACCGCCAGTCATTAAAGCAAAAGATGAACCATTGTTTGTTGTTTCAACCTTTACAATTGCAGTTTCACCCGGGTCGAGTCTTCCATTGTTGTTTCCATCTGAATCATCAATAGTGAAATTGCCTATTTCCAGAGCTGGAGATTTAGCCTCAATACTAAATTGTGTTACCCAATTGTCTGTTCCGTCAGTTGAAGTCAATGTAAACAGTACAGTATGAAGATCAGGAATATCGTTGTGTACATACCAGGCAAAACCATTTTCGATAGTTACTAATGCCCCTGCTGCCATATTTCCAATGTCTTCATTATCATCTGTTATTGATACGTAAGGATCATCGGAACTCAATGTGACTAAAACATTGTCAGCCTGCTCAACACCGATATTTTTCAATGTTACAGTAAGTAAGATATTTTCATCCGGATTCATATCTCCGTTTACCAATACACCCTCATCAGTTATATAATAAGAGTCTTTAACAATGTATGGACCAGTTGGAGGAAGTACTTCAACTTTAGATTCATAACGGTAATAATTTTGTTTTGTAACAGTAACTATAATAAAATCCTGAGGTTGTAATGCAGGGACAGGTATTGAAATCTGAGATCCGGTACCATCTCCCGTTCCAATTATTTCACCATTCACTGTTAGTGCAATCAATGAACCTTCATTAGCGGTTATTTCAAAGGATGTCAAGCCTGCGAAAATGATCGGTTCGTGATTCACAGTTAAATATTGAGGTACTTCAGAATAAACAGTTGTAAAAGCACCACCCAGCATATGAAATAGATTATAAGTAACCTCTTTATTACTTGTGTTATATGGCCAGCTCGATTGCTGAAGAAAATATTTTCCGGCAGCACTAGCAAAAGCAGGAAGAATTCCCCTTGAATCGGGATTTGTGCCATAATCAGGAAGGAAGTCAGGCCACATATTATCGTAGCAACCCCAAACATAAGTGTCGTTAACAAATGAGTAAGAAACTTCTGATGCAGCAACAATTCCAAGTGCACCGGCATTATTTCCGCCTGATGTGCGCTGATAGAATTTTTCGGCAAAACAGTCACTTGAAAGATTGTATTTGCCTGTTAAACAGTTAATAGACCAAATAAATGTAAGGTCGGTATTGTTTAGACTGTTAATATTACTGCTTCCAAATGAAGGTTCTCCCCAACCCTGCTCAGAACCATGATCGCGATGCTGTAACATAAATGCACCGCTGTTTATGGCATTAACAACATCACTTGCACTTCCGTACCATGTACAATTAACCTGACCCGGTGTTGCAGGAATATATCCGAGACCGTTTGGTCCGAAGACGTTTAACACAGTACTTGTGTTGGTTGCTGTTGACCATGGATCACTGTTGGGATTTCCCTGATAGGTTTTGTTTATTCTTACAGTACTTTTTCCAAGCTCATTCTCCCAGAATCCGGCAACTGCTTCCGAACATATCTGGAACCATCTTTCAGTTTGGAAACCGAGTGCAGTAACAGGATGATCATAAAAATATGTGCTTGTGGGAGGATCTTTTTCGTAATCCAAAAATTTGGTAACTTCAATTTCCAGTTCAGAAGTGTTTCCGGCAGGAATTCTTGCAAATACGACATCCGGCATTTTATTGTTAGTTACGTCTGCATAAATATTGTCGGAGGCACAGTAATTATTCCATATCGGAGCCATAATATTTACATCACTATTGGTACCGTAATCCCCAATCAGAAGACAGGCTGCCGGCGGAATGTCCCAGGTGTTATAAGCATCATTGATGTAACTTTCAATTGCATTTACATTATTCCCTCCGACCTCATCAACAGTCATAACCTTTGTCAGAATACCCTGCTTTGTTCTGAATTCCTTAATTGAATCGGCCCAACTCTGATATGTGGCATTGTTTGCTGTAATAATAAGATACTCACATCCTGTTTCTTTCGATCCACCCTGATACATATTATTGTAATCAATTTTTGGCAGTGATTCAGGATTCAGGAGCATGTCTGCAAGAAGCGGATCCCACCAGCGGCTGCGGAGCCTGTTGTCGCCAATCTGACCGTTTCCACCTTCATAAGTAACTTCAATTTTTATATCCCTGTAAACGATAAGTTCTTTTGTTGCAGGATTGTACTGAAAAGGAGTTATTCCAAGCATTATTACATCAACGCCTCTGATGGCATCAGGATCAGAAATAATAACAGGATCAGACGGATATAAACTGTTTGAAGAATAGATTGTCTGGTCTTTATTATAGTCCAGCGGTCCGTCTTCAGTATCCCAGGGGATTCTTGGAGAGGGAGCTATTTCAACTCCGGTGAATTTCTCAGTTCTGGTAGCAATCACTTTCACCGATACTTTTGCGCTATTGGGAATGGCAATATAACGTCCTGTTCCCGGAAGGTCGGGTGCACCTTCATTATTTGGCAATATTACACCGGGAAGTTCAATTTTTGTCATTGCTTCACCGTTGATCTGAGTGTTTTTTAAAGAAAACGAGTTGATTGAGTAGATAATCTCAAGCCCGGAAGATTTTTGATTTGTAACGGAAAAACCTTGTTTTCCCCAACTGTCGTCGTATTTCACCTCGTCAGCTTTCAAGGCCGTAGTGAAAAATGTTACTGCCACAAAAAGCAGGGCGAGTAGTTTTTGATTTTTAAGTTTGTTTTTCATAGTCATTAATTAATTTTAAAATACTTTTATTTAACTATTAGTTTAATTATTTCTGTTTCAGTATCACTTTTCAGTACTCCAAAGTATAATCCGGAGGAGACAGAATTACCGTAACGGTTTTTACCATCCCAGGTTACATCTGCTTTTCCGGATGAAGTGTTTTCATTGTCAATCAATATTTTTACAAGTTGCCCCTGACTGTTAACGATTTTCAGAGTAATATCAGAGTCAATATGCGTGTTAATACTGATTGTTGTTTCAGTCCTGAAAGGGTTAGGATAGCTTGTTATTAAATTACTCCTGCCTGTATAATTTTGCAGGTCAACATCAGTTGTTATACCGTCGAACCAATTTAATATCAGTTGCATAAGTTCAGCTTTTGTTGAAGGCGATTCTCCGTCAAGCATTTGGCCAAATTCAAATGATGTTCCGATTGTTCTATAATCTACGGCATTATTGGCAATGCCACATATATTTAATGATTCCTGAGTCTGGAAAATATTGAATGCATTTTCAATCGGAGCCAAAGCATACTGTCCGATTGCATTCTGACCGTTGTACTCAAAGCTAACCCCATTTGTAAATGTACCTGGTATTCCATCGATAAACTCATACTGAAACCAGGCAACATCTTCCGAATTAATATTGAATAATGGGTGGACAGGTGTAACAGGGTCTTCAGACCAGGTAACTCTGCCTTCCATATAAAGGTTTCCACCATTAAGCAAATAGTTCTTAAGTAGTGTACCTTCGCTCTGTGTTAATACATGTCCTGTAAAGTGGATTCCCAGGCAAACAAAGACATTTTTATAGAGATCAAGGTCTTCGGGGAATGCAGTTGTGTATTCAGAAAAAATGCCCATATCATTAAACGTCTCGTAAATGCCAGGACCTGAATAATTTTTAGTATCAAGGTCAAGAATCAAGGCAGTGAATCTGCCAATAACAAGGTAAAAATTACCAAAGCCGGTAACTCCCAAATCTGCTTCTATATTAAAGTCAAACATTGCCTGATAGCCCTCAGGTGTGGATGCGTCTGCCGTTACTGTATATGTTTTCTGAACCACATCATTTCCGGCAAGGGTTCCATAAGATTGTGCAGAAGTGTTAACTACAACATAATTACCACTGCAAATAAGGTCTCCCATAACATTAAAAGCATCAGAAGATCCGTTGTTGCCAATAGTTACAGTTATTTCGCCGGTCTCACCCGGTTCAATACGTCCATTGTTATTTCCTGAAGCATCGGAAACTGAAAAATCAATGAATTCAAGTATGGGAGCATGCGATTTAATAACTATATTGCTTGTCCATATTTCCG
>JAOZOC010000457.1 GCA_029933495.1 Bacteroidales bacterium | reverse complement strand
AGAAATGCCTCCTGGGTCTTCCTGCCTGTAAAAGTAACTTTTGAATTGCTGGATAGCAATAAAAAGAGTCTTGGAGAGGTTACTGTTAAGTCAAAAGCTGATCCAAAAAAAGATGATGTAATACGCGAGAATTTCAAAGCAAATTTCAAGAGTTTAAAAGCAAGATATGTTAAGGTGCACGCTTTCAGCATGAAAAAATGTCCAGCCTGGCACGAAGGAGCGGGTAAGAAATCGTGGATATTTACCGATGAGATTGTTGTTGAGTAGGTTTTTGAATATTGGTTGAATCAGGATAATTGCTAAAACAAGTCTTTCTTTGTGTCTTAGTGACTTTGTGGCAATTTTATAGATGTAATTTATAAAATCGTCCTGATTTTCAAAACGCAAAACACAAAAAGGTGTTAATTGCAAGTCAAAGTTTCAAATAACACCTTTAAGGGAAAACTAAAAGTTTATTATTTTTACCGTATTAAAGAAATAGCTATATGAATCGAATTGCAAAACTCAATCTTCTTTTCTTTGTTTTATTGTTTTCATCTGTATTAATGTCGTGCAATAAAACGGAGCAACATCAACGTCCCAATATCCTTTTCATAATGTCAGACGATCATGGATATCAGGCAATATCGGCTTATGACGGCACTCTGAACAAGACACCGAATATTGACAGACTTGCCGATGAAGGAATCAGGTTTACACAAAGTTTTGTAACCAATTCCATCTGTGCACCAAGCCGTGCTGTAATGCTAACAGGGACATACAACAACATAAACGGAGTAATCAACAATTCCATAGTTTTTGATTCTTCTCAGATGACATATCCGAAACTTCTCAGGCAGGCAGGATACCAGACAGCACTCTTCGGGAAATGGCATCTAAAAAGTCCACCGTCAGGATTTGACTACTGGACAGTACTTCCCGGTCAGGGCGATTATTACAATCCGGATTTCATTACAATGGGTAAAAGGGAGAGGAAGAAAGGATATGTCACAGACCTGATTACCGATGAATTCATAAAATGGATGGATAAAAGGGATAAAGAGAAACCATTCTGCGTTTTGCTTCACAATAAGGCCCCACATCGCAACTGGATGCCGGATATGAAACATATTTCGATGTTTGAAGATAAGAATCTGCCAATTCCTGAAACATATTATGATGATTATTCAACAAGAAGTGCAGCACCGCGAGACCAGAAGATGAGTATTGCAAGAGATATGTATTTCGATTATGACCTGAAATATGCAAATTATGACAAAATGCCCGACGGAAGATATCTGAAAGGTGCATGGAGACGGATTCATAACAGAATGAGCGATTATGAAAAGAAAGTCTGGGATTCGGTTTATGATATCAGAAATGCAGAATTTGAAAAACTATCACCTGTTGGAAATGAGCTGGCTGAATGGAAATACCAAAGATATATAAAAGATTACCTGCGATGCATTGCTTCCGTTGATGACAATATAGGCCGTGTGCTCGATTATCTTGACAAGAACGGCTTAACAGATAATACAATCGTAGTTTACACTTCAGATCAGGGATTTTACCTCGGTGAGCACGGCTGGTTCGACAAAAGATTTATGTATGAGCAATCGTTTCGCACACCACTGATTGTCAGATATCCTGAAAAAATTAAACCCAGGGTTGACAGTACAGATCTCGTTATGAATCTTGATTACGCCCCTACCCTGCTGGATTTTGCAGACGTTCCGGTTCCTGATAACATGCAGGGTATTTCAATGAAAGGTATTCTGGAAAATAAAAAAAATGCACAAGTCCATGATGCAGTCTATTATCACTACTTTGAATTTCCAAATGAGCATATGGTTAAAAGACATTACGGAGTCAGAACAGGCAGATACAAACTCATACATTTTTATTACGATATTGACGCCTGGGAATTGTATGACCTGAAAAATGACCCCGATGAGCTTAACAATTTGTATAACAATGAGAAATATAAAGATGTCATCGCGGGGTTAAAAAGAAAACTGCAGGAACTCAGGGAGCAGTATGATGATACCGATGAAAACAAATATTTACCAATACCACCTGTTGTTGTTGAAAATCTTGCTTCAGGAGCCAAAGCAATTTATATTCAACCTTACTCAAAAAGGCATCCGGGAGGAGGCGATAAAGCGCTGATTAACGGTGTGTGTGCACCCGAAATAATTATTCCGCCTGTTAATTATAAAAGCTGGCAAGGCTTTCAGGGTAACGATATGGAAGTTGTTATTGACCTTAGAAAGGACACGGACATTTCGGAGATAACTGCAGGTTTTTTACAAAATCAGAGCAACTGGATATTCCTTCCTGAATCAGTTGATTTTGAGGTATCAAAAGATGGGAAAAAGTATGAAGCAATAGCATTCTTCAAAAACAAAGAAACCAGTCCGGAAGCAGTAGTAAGAAAAGTGGAATATTCAAAGAAGTTTGAGTCCAAACAGGCCAGGTATATTAAGATATCAGCAAAAAACATTGGCACCTGTCCAAAATGGCACAGAGGTGATGGAAAGAAAGCCTGGATGTTTTGTGATGAAGTGATAGTGAAATAATAAAAATTTAATACTTTTGCCGCAAATATATTAATAATAGCACAATCATATAATTTTTTAATAAACCAATTAAGCAGATTAAAATGGCAAAAGTAGAAAAAGGCAACACCGTAAAAGTACATTATACCGGCAAACTGAGTGACGGAACTGTATTCGACTCATCTGATGGCGGGCAACCTCTTGAGTTCAAAGTGGGTGATGGCAACCTCATCCCCGGCTTCGAAAACGGAGTTGTGGGAATGGAAGTCGATGATATAAAAACTGTCGTAATTCCTTCAAACGAAGCTTACGGAGAAGCCCGCGAAGATCTTATAATGGAAGTCCCGAAGGATAATCTTCCGGCAGAACTCGCACCCGAAGTTGGAATGGAATTAGTTTCAAAACAACCTGACGGACAGGAAGTAATTGTTAAGATTGTAGAAGTGAAAGACAATTCCATAAAGATTGATGCCAATCATCAACTTGCAGGCAAAGACCTGACATTTGAAATCAGGGTTGTGGAGATTGCATAACTCTTTTTAAACTTATTATGGCGACCCTTTTGGATTTTTTCTAAAAGGGTCGTTTTACTTCCCCCAGACCTCATCAAAAGCAATCTGAAACCAGACAGTATATTTATCAGGATGTGTTTGCATCTCTGCTTTGATGTCTTCCATCCTCATATACTTATAGTTGTGAACCTCATCCGGATTGATTTCAGGAGGATTATTGTAGCGTCCGATAAAAACATGGTCAAATTCATGTTCTGTCAGTCCTTGTCCCACATCAGAATTGTACAAAAAAGAAAAAGCCTCTTTTATTTCACAGTCGAATCCCATTTCTTCCACAAGGCGACGGT
>JAOZOC010000039.1:7391-12870 GCA_029933495.1 Bacteroidales bacterium | reverse complement strand
TAGAAAAATTAAGCAGAACGAACAAAAATATAAAAGTTTATACACATTTTTCAGATTGCTTTCCGATAATAATCCTGATCTTATCTGGGCTAAAGATATTTGGGGAAGGTATATCTTTGTAAATAAATCGACTTGTAATAATCTGTTACTGGCAAAAGATACAGAAGAACCAATTGGTAAAACTGATCTCTATTTTTCTGATAGAGAGAAGCTGAGTCATCCAGGTGTTGAAAACTGGTACACAATTGGCAGTAAATCGCAGGAACAGGATGATATAGTTTTGAAGAGTAACAAACCTCAGCGTTTTGATATTTCGGGTTATGTTAAGGGAAAGTATATCCACCTTGACGTGTACAAATCCCCAATGTGGAATGAGGATGGTAAACTTATTGGTGTTGTAGGTAGTGCCAGAAATATAACAAAAGAGAGGCTTATTGAAAAGGAGCGGTTACGCTTTGAAAAAATCCAGCATGTATTATATGAAATTGGAAGTGCTGTTAACACAACGAAAGACCTTACTGACCTTATGAAAGTAATCCGTCATGAACTTAGCGAGGTTATTGATACAACCAATTTTTACATAGCATTACTCGATAAAAAGACAGATACTTTAACATTACCCTATTACGTGGATGAAAAAGATATAATTGGGACTTTAACAGTTGCAAACTCTTTGACCGGTTACTTAATAGGACAGAATAAGCCACTATTGATAAGATCTAAGGACTTATCCTCTCTAAAGAAAAATGAGAAAGTGGAAATGCAGGGATCTTTGGCAAAGGTGTGGTTGGGAGTTCCTTTAAAAGAAAAGGGTGAAGCAATTGGTGCTCTTGTGGTTCAGAATTATGAAAATGAAGATGCATATAGCGAAAAAGACCTGAATCTTATGGAATATATTTCAAATCAGGTCGGTATTTCAATTAGCCAGAAGCGTGCCGACGATGCCCTGCGTGAAAGTGAATCACGATTGAGGAAAATAATTGATACTGTCCCTCATCTGATATTTGCTAAGGATGAAGAATCTCGATTTATTCTTGCAAACAAAGCAACTGCTGAGGCTTATGGTCTGAATGTAGAAGAATTGGAGGGAGAGAAACAGTCGGATATACATATGGTTAAGAGCCAGTTTAATAGGTTTAAGGAAGATGATGAAGATGTATTTAATAATAATGAGACCAAAGTTATTCCGGAATTGACATTTACTGATGCTCAGGGAAATGATCGAATATTCTATACAATAAAAATTCCTTTTAATACGGGGCGAGCTGAAAAGGCATTGCTTGGAGTTGCTATAGATATTACAGATACTTATAAAGCAAAAATTGATCTTAGCCGGGCAAAAGAAAAGGCAGAAGAGTCGGATAAGCTGAAAACAGCTTTTCTTGCAAATATGTCGCACGAGATCAGAACTCCTATGAATGCAATTGTTGGCTTTTCTGAATTACTCAATGACCCGGATATGAATTTTGAAACACGGGAAGGGTTTATCGACCTGATAAATCAGAATAGTAAGCTGCTGCTAAGATTGATTGAGGATATTATTGATATTGCTAAAATAGAATCAGACCAGCTAAGGATTGTAGAATCAACCTGCCAGATTAGTCAGATATTTGATGATTTTGAAATTAGCTATAATAACTATCTGAGAGAGAAAGGAATTATTGATGTTGATTTTATTATTGATAAAGGGATTACCGGAGATGATTTTTCTATCTCATCTGATCCTTACAGGTTTAAGCAAATAATGAATAACCTGATAAGCAATGCAATTAAGTTTACCAAAAAAGGTAGTGTTGAAATTGGGTACAGAAAACACGACAATGAAAATATCTTATTTTATGTTAAAGATAGTGGAATTGGGTTGCCAACTAACAAAGTAGAAGTTATTTTTGAACGATTCAGGCAGGCCGAAGAGTCGAGTACCAAAGAGTATGGAGGTACCGGGCTCGGATTAACAATTTCGAAAAAACTGGTTGAACTTCTTGGTGGTGCTATTTGGGTTGAATCGGTTGTTAATGAAGGAAGTGTGTTTTATTTTACTCTTCCAAATGTCCCTGTAACAAGAAATATAATAGTTAAGACGCCCAAGAAAAAACAGGAAGTTTTTGACTGGTCGGGAAAAAAAATTCTTGTCGTTGAGGATGAGTACTCGAATTTTGAGCTTGTAGAGGCAACATTATTTCAAACCAAAGTAGAAATTATTCACGCGACAAATGGCAAAGAAGCAGTTGATATTTGTCGACAAAGAGATGATATTGATGTTGTGCTTATGGATATGAGAATGCCCATTATGAATGGTTATGAAGCTACAGAGATAATAAAAGCTGAGAAGAAAGATTTGCCAATAATTTCACTGACAGCTTACGCTATGGCTGAGGATAGGCAAAAAAGTATAATGGCAGGTTGCGACGACTATATCTCAAAACCCATAATGCCAATGAAATTTATTGAAACAATCAACAAGTTTATTGAGTGATAGAGGGTTACGAATGGTAATGATAAAAATTGGAAATACTATAAAGCTATTGTTTTGGATTCTCTTATTTTTTCAGGGGAATAATCTGGTTGCACAAGAAGTGGATAGTGACCCCGTGGTGGATAGCCTTTTGGAGGAACTTATTTTCGCTGATGATAATAAAAAAGTTATTATTTATAGTAAACTTGCCAAGCGGTATCAGGTAAAATCGCTTGACACTGCAAAGGAATATGCAAAAAAGGCTTTAGAGTTTTCGATGAAGACTGGAGATAAGGAGTCTCTCGCCAATTCATACAGGCTTTTAGGAAATATTTATTATTATAAAGGTAGTTATAATAAAGTGGTTCAGTATTATGACTCATGTGCTGTTTTGTATGAGCTGATTAATGATTCTATCGGATTATCAAAAGTATGGAATAATCTGGGCCTGGTCTATCAGGGTCTTGGTAACTACGAAAAAGCTCTTGATTTTTTAAACAGGGCTCTTAACTATAGAATAGCAATAGGTGACTCATCCTTTTTAGGCTCGTTATATAATAATATTGGAGGAGTTTATTATGATTTAGGTAAACTTGCAAGTTCTTACTATTATTTTGATAAAGCACTAAATATTGCAGTAGAAACAAATGACACGCAATCAAAAGCTCCTGTTATTAACAACCTTGGGCTGATATTGCTGGAACAAAAAAAATATAAGGAAGCTATTAAGCATTTTCAGAATGGTATTTCCGAGGCCGGAAAATTTGACAATAGGTCTGTTTTGTCTGATATCTATCATAATCTGGGTAAATGTTATTTTGAACTTGGCGACTATACAAAAGCTCTGGAGTATTATCACAAAGCCCTGGATGTTGATACGGAAGTAGGAGCAAAACAGGCCCATACCCTTAATAATATTGCGCAGGTCTATATTGAACTTGATTACTATGAAAGTGCTTTGAAATATCTTTTAAGAGCAGAGCAGATTGCCAGGAAGAATCACAGCTTATCAGAGCTTCGGGATATTTTTAACAATCTTGCTGTCGTTTATGAAAGAATCGGGGATTTTAAAAATGCTTATTCCTGTTATATGGAGTATAATATTTATGATGATTCAATCAAGAAACAGGCTTATTCAAGCAGGCTTGAGGAGGAGAAGACTTTGCATCGGGTTGAATCAAAGCAGAAAGAGATTGAGAAGATAAAACTGAAAAATCAGATACAACTTGAAAAAAAGGAGAATCAATTACATAGGAAGAATATTATAATATATGGCTATACTCTCGGGAGTATAATTGTGTTATTTTTACTTTTTTGGGTTTACAGAATGTATGTTCAAAAGAGAAAGGCTAACAGGCTTTTGCTTAAACAAAACGAAGAGATAGTCAAAGCAGATAAAGTTATTAAAGATGTAAACCGAGCCCTAAAGGAGAATGAGCGTAGACTAAGAAGAATTGTGCAGGAGATGCCGGTTATGATCAATGCTTTTGGCGATGATGGTGTCGTAACATTCTGGAATATTGAGTGTGAAAGAGTTACAGGATATAGTGCTGATGAGATTATTGGTAATAAAAATGTGCTTCGAATGCTTTATCCTGACAGAAAATACAGGAAGTTTATTCAAAAAGAGATATTGGATTATAACTTTTCTTATAAAGATTATGAAACCAATATATCCTGCAAGGATGGGACAATAAAAACAATTTCCTGGTCAAGTGCTTCTTATGCAGCTCCAATTCCGGGCTGGAAACATTGGGAAATAGGTATTGATGTTACCGAAAGGGTAAAGGCAGAGAATATAGTTTTGAAAAATCAGGAGATGCTCCGCGGAATCTTTGATTCTTCTCCGTCAGCAATTATTGTTTTTGATCTTAATTATATGGTTATCGAAAGTAATCCTCCTAGTCATAAAATGTTCAAAGTGGAGAATGATCAGGAGATTAAGAAATTAAGCATATTTGATTTCATTCCTAAGGATGAACACACTATCGCTAAAGAAAAGCTCAAGGAGTCTTTCGAAAAAGGCTTTTCAAATAATAATCAATATAAACTTATCCGTTCTGATGATACAACTTTTTATGCAGAGACTTCGAGTAGTGTTATAAAAGATTCTTCAGGAAAACCGGTTGCTATTGTTGTTGTAGTAGACGATATTACCGAGCGTCTTACATTTATTAAAAAACTGAAACAGGCAAAAGCTGTTGCAGAACAGTCAGATAAATTAAAAACAGCCTTTCTTGCAAATATGTCACATGAGATCAGAACACCGATGAATTCTATAATTGGATTTTCAAACTTACTTACTGATGAGGGAGTTGAGGAGATAAAGAAAACAGAATATCTGCATCATATTATAAAAAGTAGTAATGCTCTGTTGAGTTTAATAGATGATATCATTGATATTTCAAAGATTGAAGCTGAACAACTTACTATCAGTAAATCTAAATTTAAGCTAAATTCTGCTATCAGGGAACTGTTCAACTCATTTAGCGAGTCAAATAAAAATGATAAGGTTAAGTTAAAACTTGTTCTTCCTCCTGATAGTGACGTTTATGAGATTGATTCGGATCCTTTGAGGATGAGACAGGTTCTGATCAATCTAATTGGTAATGCACTTAAATTTACAGAGAAAGGTACTGTGGAAGTTGGTTATAGTATTGAAGGGAAAGGAAAAGATGCGATTGTTAGGTTTTATGTGTCAGATACTGGAATCGGGATTCCTCGTGATATGCACAAGACTGTTTTTGAGAGGTTCAGGCAGGTTGACGAAACCACCTCACGAAAGTTTGGAGGCACTGGACTTGGTCTTGCAATATCTAAACGGATCGTTGAATTGCTTAATGGTGAAATCTGGGTTAAATCTGAACCGGGTAAGGGGTCTGTGTTTTATTTTACTTTACCTTTTGTGTTGGAAGAAAATGAATCTTCTGGTAAAGAAAAGTTTTGGTCATCTCAGTATAACTGGAAGAATAAAACTATTTTAATTGCAGAAGATGAAGATGCAAATTTTGAACTCCTGAAAGA
>JAOZOC010000039.1:0-7381 GCA_029933495.1 Bacteroidales bacterium | reverse complement strand
AAGCAGCATTGCATAAAACAGCAGTTAATCTGATATGGGTTGTCAATGGCTTGGAAGCTGTCGAGATATGCAGGGCGAATAAGAATATTGATTTGGTATTGATGGATATTAGAATGCCTAAAATGAATGGTTATGAGGCAACAAGAAAGATAAAATCATTCAATGAAAATTTACCGGTAATTGCCCTCACTGCCTATGCTATGCCAGAGGATAAGGTAAAAAGTATAGAAGCCGGATGTGATCTCTATTTCTCAAAACCAATCAGGCCATCAAAGCTCTTATCTTCTATAGAAGATTTTCTTCACTAGAGGCCTGTCTGATACTTGTTGCAATATAATTCCGCCAATAATAAGTGCAAGCCCTGTAATGGTTGAAACCAGGATCTTTTCACCAATTGTAATATTTATTATCATTAATGAGATGAAAGGGGAAAGATAAACCAGGTTTGATACCTTTGCCGTATTATCTGATAATTGTAATGCTTTCAGCCATAGGAAATAGGTCAGCCCCATTTCGAAAATACCAATATACAGAGCTCCTGTCAGGCCGGCAACTGAGATAATGTCAAATCCTCCTGAGAAGAAAACAGCAATAAAAATAAATAATGTCCCGAAAATAAAGTTTATAAACAATTTTATCACGTCATCCCTTTTGTCTTTTATATTTAAAATCCAGTATAGCGCCCAGAAAATGCTACTCCCGACTGCAAGAGCTATTCCAAAAGGTTGGTTGAATTCAAGAGTCGTAATTCGGCCTTCTGTCGAAATGACAATAATGCCCAGAAAGCTAATAATTATTGCGACAATGTTAACCCATTTTATTTTTTGCTTTAGCAATGGAATAGATAACAGAACAAGTGTAATTGGCCAAATATAGTTTAGAGTCCCTGCTTCCTGTGCCTTAAGAATTGTATATGCTTTTAACAGGACAAAATAATAAAGAAACGGATTCAGGAATCCAAGGAATATTGAATTGAAAAGATTTGCCGGGGTTGTCTGTTTTAAAAGTGGTAGCTTGTTTTGAGCGATAATAATAATGAAAAGTACAATGACAGAAAAAACAGATGAAAAAAATAATAGCTGCAGATAATCAAAGTATCGCAGCGATATTTTGAATGCAGAGGCAATTGTTGACCAGCTTAGAATTGCAGCTGTAGCGTAAATATAGGCTTTTTGCTGTGATGACATTTGTTTGTTAATTAATACTCATAGAACTTCTCTCTCAGTAAATATCTGCAAATTAGTGATTAGTAGTTGCTAAAATAAGTATCCGATTCCTGCATAAAACCCGAAATTTCCGTCACGCTTATCAGTTGTAAATCCAAAATCAGTCGAAATTATAAAATTTCGGTTCATAATCAGGTTGATTCCGCCACCGTATGAAAAATGAAATTTTTCAGCACCAAAGTCAAAATAATTATCAGGATAAGGATTTCCGTTTAATGTTTCCGGCACATCATATTTTTGTACAACACTTCCTGCATCTGCAAAGGCATTTGCCGAAAAAAAGATATTTTGTTTGAACATAACGGTTTTAAGGAAAATATATCTGAATTCTGCATTCCCGTAAACAATTCCTTTTCCAACAATCCTGTTTCTTAGAATGCCGCGCAAAGTTTTGGTGCCGCCAAGCCCGTCAATTGTTGTTGCAAACGATACGGCTGTAATCATGTATGACTCAAGGTAAAATGGTGCCCTGCCGGCAACAGTGCCCTGGTAAGCCAGACGATAAGCAAAAGAAAACCTATCTTTAATAATGGGGAAATATTGCCTGTGTATAACCGATATTTTGGTAAAGCTGCTTTGCTGGGCTGGTAGTATTTTTGGTGAAATGATAAACATAACTTCATCCCACATTCCCTTCATCGGATCATTTTCATTATCTCTGGTGTCGTAGGTCAGGCCAAGTTTCAGGTAGGGCATATCACCGCCATCCTTTTCATCCTCCCTGATAATTCCCCACTTAATATATTTGTCATACAAAAGGTCTGCCTTTTCAATCTTATCCTCTTCCTTCTGCCCTTTGTTGTACTTGTCAATATTGACTGACTCAATATCAAATTTGTAATAACCAAGCCCAAAATGCCATCTTAGCTTCTTTCCCAAAATATTTCCGTCGCCATCAGCAGTCACCCTTAAAAATTTACGCTGGAAATAATAGAATGCTTTTGAGATGTATTGTGGATTGCCTTTTTCTGTAAAGGGAATATTGTAAATGGCATCATATCCGTTAAATCCATAAAAATCAAGCTGTAATTCCGTCAGGTAGCTGATATCGGATGTTATTCTTATTCCCGGAATCATTCCTTTTGAGTCGAAGAAAATTTGTGTTGTACCCTGTCCCTTGGTTGTTCTGGAATACTCTACATAAAGCATATACTTGTAATCAGGATAAATAGTTCCGTCTCCGTAGTTGTACATACTTACCGATGCTCCGTAAGCAAATCCTATATCCGTTGTGTATCCTACAATTGGCAGGATACCAAAATTTAACCCTTTCTTAATCTTTTCTTCTTTCTTAACTTTAGTTGAGTCTCCGATTAAGCTGTCACCGGCCGGAAAATATGCTTGTGCCTTTAATGTTAAAAGTGTAAATGTCAGAAATATTAATAAATTTTTCATTTTTTGTTTTTAAATATCAACTGAAATAATATCAGAAAAAATACTGCAACAATAATGGATGCTATACTTAGCTCAGGAATTAAATTTCCTGTTAAAATCAAAGCAAAAATATAGATAATTCCTGATATGAAACTTGCCAGGGCTGCCTGTGGTGAAATTTTGAAATGAAAAGATGAGATGGCAGCAGGTATAATTGTAAATCCTATTCCTGTAATGAACAGAATTACAGTGATTAAATCTCTGAAAAAATAGGCAAGTATAAATCCAACTATGGAAAACAGAATAATGAAAAATTTGGTTTGAATCATGAGGTTGTGCTGTGTCATCTCTTTATTTGAGAAATGTGATATGTAATCTTTCGCTACACTTGAAGCTAATACAAAAATGATTGTATCAGCAGAACTCATTATTGCAGCAAATAATAAGACAAGACCTGCACCAATATATTTTGCAGGAACAAGAATTGTTAATCCTTCTGAAAATGCATCACGTGGTTCAATATTAGGTGCATATTCATGTGCGGATAACCCCACAATTGTTATTGCAAAACCTGATAGTACAACGAAAATTGCAGAGCCTATCAGTCCTTTTTTAACAACGCCTTCATTTTTGGCAGCATAAACGCGTTGCCAGTATTCGGCCGATTGAAAAATAATAAGGATACCAAATGCAATAAAGGCGATAGTCATCATCGGGTCCATTCTCGACATATCAAATAGCTCTTCCGAAAAATTATTATCTTCTTTTATTAAAATGTATCCGAGGAATCCGAACAAAACAAAAAGAATAATGTATTGAAAGATATCGGTTTTGATAACACTTTTAAATCCACCAGCCACAAGGTAAACTGTGATGATACTACTTGATATTAGTAAAGCTGTCTCATAGCTCCATCCACTTATGTGCGACAGGATACTGCTACCTGCAATAAACTGATTGAGCAACATTCCGAAGTAAACAATGAACAAAATAATTGCTGAAGCTATACCGGTCTGCTTTCCGTATTTATAGAAAAACCAGTCCGACAGAGTGAGGAATTCCTTTTCTGAACTTATTTTTCTGAGTTTAATAGCATAAGGAATGAATATCAAAAATCCGAGAGCAGTTCCCGCAAATACAGCAATTGCAGATATTCCAAACTGATACACGTATGCTGAATAAGCTACAATGGCAGCCCCGCCAATGTAGCTGGCAACAACAGAAGATACAAATCCGAAAAGGGTCATCTTTCTGCCTGCAATGAGGAAGTCGTCATCTTTATGCCCGCGTGAACTCCAAAAACCTATACCAATACAAACAAGAGCATATACAATGAGAAGGCCTAAGTCAAATGTGGATAGTTTCATAATCGGGTGCTAAAATAGTAAAAAGATTTAAATCGATTATTTGGTAGTCATTTGATTGTCATTATATGGTCATTAAATGGTCATTAGGTTGTCATTATGTGGTTCATTAACTCCTTAATAAACTCTTAATGGTAATAATAAATAATTGCTTTTTTGTTCCGGTTTGTCAGGGTTGGGTTGGCATAATGTTATCCATAAGTTGTAATTATGTTGTTAAATGGTAAAGTAAATGACGCGCGCAGCGTAAATTACAGCGAAGCGAACGACAATAAATAACGCGAAGCTAATGAAAGCGAAGCCAAATGACCCATCTTGATTTCCGAATAGAAGAGGATAGCTATAAAGTGCTGATGTTTCTGCATGCGAGGCAAACGACCAAAGGGCGTCCGTAGGATGACAACAAATCAATCAGTGTATCACAGCCCAGTCAGGAAAAACACCGGGTTGTATATCGAAAACATGAACTCCGAGAAACCAGGTCATTACCGTCACAATAACAACACCAATGAGATTCAGGAAAAAGCCTGTTTTTGCCATATCCTTAATCTCGATCCGGCCGGTCCCGAAAATGATTGCATTGGGAGGTGTTGCAACCGGAAGCATAAAAGCCATAGAAGCTGCAATTGTTGCCGGAAGCATAAATAATAACGGATTTATATTGTCAGACACTGCAAGTCCGGCAAGTAAAGGCAGTAGCATTTGTGTTGTAGCAGTGTTGGATGTAACTTCTGTCAGAAATATCATAACTGTTGTGATTGCAATTGTTATGACCACCGGGTGGAAATCGAGCATAGCTCCAAGCCTGTTTCCAATCCAGACTGAAAGTCCCGATTCTACAAATCCGAGTGCCAGTGCAAACCCGCCACCGAAAAGCAATATGATGCGCCAGGGCATATTTTTTGCCGTTTCCCAGTCGAGAATGCGGTCGCCCTTTTCTTTTGAAGGAATCAGAAACAAAACAATACCGACAGCAATGGCTACGGTTCCGTCGTTAAGAAATTTCGGCTGGGAAAAGAGGTTTGCCCAACCGGGAATTTTAAATGATCCGATGTTGATATCAGACCTGAATAGCAGCAATAATGCAAATAAAACGAAATCAATCAGGACTACTTTTTCTTCAAAAGAAATTTTTCCAAGTGCTTTATATTGATTTTTAAATAATTCCGGATTAATGATTGCTGTAAAAGGATTTTTACTGCGAAAAAATATAATATAGAGGTAAACCCAAAGGATACCCATCATTATAACAGTGATAGGGAGTGCAAAGGTCATCCACTGCCCGAAACCGATTTCAGGAGCATCGGGAAATGTGATGGCGAATATTTTTGCAAAAGCAAGGTTCGGGGGCGTGCCAACCAATGTTGCTATCCCTCCAATTGAGGCACTGTAAGCAATACCTAGCAACAGCCCGATGGCATAATTCTTAATATTAGCTTTACCGATACTCTCTTCAAGTTGATCAATGACAGAAATTACAATGGGAATCATCATCATTGCCGTAGCTGTATTTGAAATCCACATAGAAAGAAAAGCTGTAGCAAGCATAAATCCCAACAGAATACTTCCCGGCCTGACACCTGTGTGCATTAATATTTTCAGGGCAATCCTTTTGTGCAGATTCCATTTCTGCATTGCCAGTGCCACAAGAAAACCGCCAATAAACAGAAAGATAACATCATTGAAATAAGCAGAGGAAATCTCTTTGCCGTTTATTACCCCGAAAAGTGGGAAAAGCACAACGGGAAGCAAGGATGTAACCGCAAGTGGAACCACCTCTGTGATCCACCAGACAGCCATAAGCACTGCAATTGCCATAGTATAAGTTACTTCGGGATGGCCTGGAGAGAGGTTGCCAAAAGCAGCAATCAGCACAAACAAAACTATCCCTCCTATAAATCCTATATAAAATTTTGGGCTTGCTTTCATCTGTTTATAATATTATATTTATCTGATATTCTGTTTGTTTGGTTTTGTCACGATTTTGGTACTTCGCTAACCAAAATCCTGCCAAAACTGATACCTCAATGCTATTTTTTTCCACGGGCTGAAGCCCGTGGCTATAGATCTTTCATCCTGAAAGGGCTTTTTTTCTGACGTTTTTGTTTTATCGTGTTTAACAACGCCCCGAAGTTAAATATTTATTTTGAAATACAGAGAATCCCAATGATTGTTTTGAAAAATACCTCCCTAAATTTCACTGCTATTTTAATTTTTATACTTTTGCACCTCTTTTAAAATGATGAAATATGAAAAAACTTGCTGTAGTTGCTTTTGGTGGAAATGCTTTGTTGCAGGCCGGACAAAAAGGAACAATTGAAGAACAGGAGAAAAATGCTTTTGAAGCCAGTAGTAACCTCCTCCATTTGTTGAACAGAAATTATGATATAGTTATTACTCACGGAAACGGGCCTCAGGTTGGAAATATTTTACTTGCAGAACAAGCCGGGGAGAAGATGTTTGGAGTACCCCAGATGCCACTTGATATTTGTGTTGCCTATTCCCAGGGTTTTATTGGGTATATGATTGAGCAGCAATTAAGAAATGTTTTGGAGGCCAATGATATGGATCAGGATATTATTGCCATTATCACGCAGGTTCTTGTGAATAAGGACGACCCTGCTTTTAAGAATCCTACAAAGCCTATTGGCCCTTATCTGACAAAAGAGGAAGCTGATAAAATGGCAAAGGAGACAGGGGCGAAATTTGTTGAGGATAAAAATCGCGGAGGATGGCGTAAGGTTGTTGCATCACCGAAACCTCTTGTAATTAGTAATAAGAAATCTATAGAGCAATTGGCCAGAGCAGGCCACGTTGTTATTGCTGTTGGTGGTGGTGGAATCCCGGCATTTTATGTTGATCCAAACAAACTTCAGGGAATAGATGCAGTAATTGACAAAGACCTTGCTTCAGCACTTCTTGCAAAACAGATAAATGCTGACAGGCTTTTTATATTAACAGATGTAGCTAAGGTTTGCCTTAATTATAATACACCTCAGGAAAAAACAATTGATAGAATGAATATTGCACAGGCAAGGCAATATCTTAAGGATGGGCAATTTGCTGAAGGTAGTATGGCTCCCAAAATTAGGGCTGCTGTTGACTTCGTTGAAAATACAGGGAAAGATGCTATTATTACAAAAACAACTTTGCTTGGAGTTGATGATGGCGGAACGAGGATTGTTTTTATTTGATGGTCATTAGGTTGTCATTAGTTGGTCATTAAGTAGTCATTAAGTAGCCATTGGTATGAATTAAATACAGTTTTGTGCATAATAGTTAAAATCGTATAAAAATGAAATTGGAAGAATTGAATGTTTATCAGTTATCAATGGATTTGGGGGAAATGGTTTGGGATATTGTGATAAAATTGGTGTAAAATTAAACAACTATATAAAATCAATCGGAAGACAAAGT
>JAOZOC010000456.1 GCA_029933495.1 Bacteroidales bacterium | reverse complement strand
GCAAATAATCCGGTTTTTGCAGGTGCCGACACTCTCAATCTTGTAATTTACGGCTCATTAAAATTTATTGAGAATATGAGCTTTACCTTTGAAGGAGAAACTCATTTTGAAGACACTGTTGGCGGACAAACTGTGGAATCGGCAAAGAATCAATTTAATAATAATGTTAGATTTCAGGGAAGCTACGGTGGATGGACACTTCTTGACAAAATTTCAACTTACGATACAATTTATCACGACCGAGGCTCTCTCAGCACTGGTGGTGAAAGAATTCAATGTGGCCAGTTCTATGTCAGAGACACTTGTTATAAAGAGCTTTACCTGCACGATGATACTATCAGGGCATCAGGCCTTAGTGCAACGATATATGTGGACGGCTCAAACCTTGATCTACACGCTGATTCATCTGTACTTGTCACGACTGCAGACAATGCAATTATTATCAATAAAAATGCTATAAGACAGATTTATCATAATGTTCACCAATCCGGAATGAATGCACAAATAGTAAATGAAGCATATTGTGTATTTAATATAGTTGACCATTATGGTGATTTCAGTTCAATAAACCTAAACTGTACAATTGATACAGCGACGTTTTATGGAAATTATGGAACCGTTTATGACAGTGATACAATAAAAACAGCAATATTTTATGGCATTAACGGATTACTTACGGGAAATCATATTGTAGAGATTGCATACTATTATGACGACGGTAAAGCAACAGGTTCAAATGAGATTGATACTGCTTTATTTTATACTAGAGGATACATAGAAGGCTCTAATAAAATAGACACGACAATAATTATTGAAGATGCTATTATACAGGGACAAAACATAATACGAACTGCAACATTACTTGATAAGGGAAGTTTTTATGGAAATAACACATTTGATGACCTTACCCTTACTAATGCAAATAAATACCTGTTCGAGCATGATTCAACCCAGGTAATCAATGATAATTTTAATGCAAACGGGCTATGTACCGGAAATATTATTCTGATGTCTGACTATGACGGCAAAAGGGCTACACTTGAGAAAACCAATGGTACGGTTGAGATTGAATTTGCAAATATCAGGGATTTGGAAGCTGAAGGGAATCTGCCATTTATTGCAAACAGCTCTGTTGACCTTGGAAATAATGGCGATGGCTGGGAAATAAATACAGCAGAATCTATTGCATTATTTTGGGTTGACGGCACCGGTGACTGGAGCGACTCATTGCATTGGGCACCTGTAAGTGGCGGACAGGGTGGTTATTGTATTCCATCACCAGTAGATGATGTTTATTTCGACACCCTGTCCTTCTCAGAACAAGGTGACACTGTTACTCTTGATATTGAAAACCCAACCTGTCGTAATATGAGCTGGGCCGGCTCTGATTTTTACAATCCTGTTTTTAACGGATCTTTCGAAAACGGAATGTATATTTATGGCTCTCTTTTATTCAACGACTCATTGCATTTATTGTATCAGGGCCAAACATATTTTGAATCTCAGGAGGAAGGCAGAACAATTGATATGAAAGGCAAATCATTTCAAAGTGATGCCATTTTCAGAGGACGGGAAGGCGGGTGGACCTATATAGATGATTTTGCAACTTTCGGAAATCTCGAACTGATTCATGGAAAGCTGAAAACCAATGGTTATGCAGTCTACTGCAATAAATTCCTATCAACTGACACAAATTTACGTACACTATTAATTGATACTTCAACTTTCAAAGCATTCGATAAATGGATTGTAAACACATATAAGCTTAATATTGATGCGGATTCTTCTTTCATAATTGCAGGTAACCAATTCCTGACATATAGCAATGACATTTCTATTCAATCAAAATACAAAGATACAATCGTATATAATGACGTTGAACATATTAATGTTTCGAATATAACAAATGATAGTGTTTATTGCTTTTTCGATGACATATATTTTAATACGGCCGGTTCGATTTATGGTGACTGTTCGATTGACTCTGTAGTGTTTAAAGGCTCAGGCACAATAAATAATAATGATACTGTTAGTTTTGTGCATTTTATGATGGGTGGAACTATCAATGGAGGCCATCATGTTATAAACTCTGCTCTGTTTGAGGGAGTTGGAACAATTGTTGGAAATAATGAAATTAGCTCTGCGATTTTTAATTCCAATGGGAGTATAAATGGGAATAATATTATTGATACTACAATTATTTTTGGGAATGGAGGAATTAACGGAGAAAACATTTTCAACAGTGATGTGATAATTTACGGCGATGGTAATATTTTTGGCACCAATGAAATACAGAACTATCTCGAAATACATGGATTTGCGTCCGTTTATCAGGATAATAATATCCACGAGGCTCTTCTACTCGATTGGGGGAATTTCGGGGGATACAATAATTTCGATATCCTGACACTCACACCTGGTAAAACATATACTTTAACAAACGGCACAACGCAAACGATAACCCAACATCTTAACATAAGAGGAAACAATTGTTTTCCGATAACACTTCGTTCGTCAGCACAAACAATACAGGCTGATATTTCAATACCAGCTACAGCCGATACTGTTTCCGGTGACTTCATTATTATGCGAGACATAAATGCAACAGGTGGAGCTGTTTTTTATGCCGGGGGCCACAGTAATAACATTTCAAATAATACCGGCTGGATATGGGACGATGCTCCCGACTATATTTACGGGCTTGGTTTTGACACTGCTTACCTTTGCAGTGGTGATTCGCTCACAATAACAACCGAAAATTTCAACCCGAATGAATCAACTATTTTCCAATGGGATGACGGCTCAATCGGGCCAACATACACCGTATATAGTCCGGGGACCTATACTGTACTGGCAATTTATTCAGACGACTGTGCGGTACCCGATCAGGTTTATGTGGAACAATTGCCATCTCCGGTAATAGACCTTGGACAGGATACATCAATTTGTGAAGGACAGCAATTTGAAATTGAGACATCGGGAAACTATGCAGAGTATCTTTGGAATGACAGTACTACAGGTGAATCGGTAACGGCAAAGAACACCGGAATTTACTGGTTGCAGGTAACGGCAGAGAACGGCTGCAAGGCACGCGACTCTGTCTATCTGGATGTATTGCCCTCCCCTCACCCCTATCTCGGAGAAGATGTAATAATTCACAACGATGAATTTGTGACACTTGATGCCGGATATCCCGGAGGCTACTATTACTGGTCAACCGGAGACACAACACAAATAATAATAGCTAAAGGAGTTGAAGGAGGAGAGGAATACTGGGTTGAGGTTTACTATGATGGATGTCCCGGTTATGATACTATTGTAATTGACGAGTATCCTTACTGCACTGCCGATGTTCCGACAGCTTTCAGTCCTAACAATGATAATGTAAATGACATTCTGTTTGTACGG
>JAOZOC010000455.1 GCA_029933495.1 Bacteroidales bacterium | reverse complement strand
ATAAGATTAAAGTTCTTTACAAACTTACCTTTAAAGATCGAAATAAAACGAAAGGGAGATTTTTCGGTGAATATATTTTTTTTCAGGGCAATAGCCGATAAATTTTTCTCTTTCAGAATTAATAATTTCAAGATTATTAAGCGTTCCGGATTACCATTCGCATGAGGCTTGCGTTAAAATCCGGAACAACCTGGGCTATAAGCCAATTATTCATATTTCGGGTTTATTATTGAATAGCGATGCTCGTCCCAGATTCTGCCTTTTTTGAAAACAGACTTTTTAAATATACAATCTTTGCTGTATCCACAATTCTCTAACACTTTCATTGAAGCCGTGTTATACTCAAAAATACCGGTATGAATTCTTACAATATCCAGTTCACTAAAACCATAATCCGTTAGTATTCTTACTGCTTTTGTAGTTATACCTTTGTTCCAGTATTGTTCCCCAATAAAATAGCCTATTTCCGCTGATCCGCGATAAACATCCTGTCCGGGTATCAATCCGATATTGCCAACATATTCTTCGCTATATTCGATTGCAAATGTTAAAACAGGATCTTGTTTAAGACAGTTTTTAATAAATGCTTCTGCATCTTTCAAAGTATATGGGTTTGGAAAGGCATCTCTCAGATTTTCGCTTACTTTTTCATTGTTGGCAAGTTCATATAGTTTGCTGATATCACTTATTCTGAATTTCCTTAATCTTACATTTTCGAGTTTCATTGTCATTGCTTCTAACATGTTTACCAGGAAAGCAAAAGTATGATATAATTATCAAATTATAGACCACCGCAAGCAAATTTTTTATCTGTTTTGGTCTGTCCGTTGTTTAAATCCTTTCTAAACTGATTATCAGGTAAAAAAAACCAATATTTTTTTTTGGAATATCAAAAATAGATATACTTTTGTGAATTAATTAACAATAAAGGCAGGATTATGAAACCTACTCATATTGAGCATATTGGAATTGCTGTAAGGAATTTAGAAGAGAGTATTTCTTTTTATGAAAATGTACTTGGACTGAAATGTTACGCTGTTGAAGAGGTGAAAGATCAAAAAGTAAAAACAGCTTTCTTTATGGTCGGGCAGACAAAGATAGAATTACTGGAATCAACCGAGCCGGAAGGGCCGATTGGGAAATTTATTGAAAAGAAGGGAGAAGGACTACATCACATTGCTTTTGCGATGGAAGATGTGGGAGAAGCTCTTAAAGAGGCCGAAAGCAACGATGTCAGGCTGATTGATAAGATGCCTCGTAAGGGAGCGGAAGGTTTGAGCATTGGTTTTCTTCATCCCAAATCAACGAATGGAGTTTTGATGGAGTTTTGTGGAAAATAATAGTATATCTGAAATTCAAAAGGAATGAGCAATCAGGATAAAATCCGCCAGCTTGTGGAATTGCGTGAAAAGGCGCGTCTTGGAGGTGGTGAAAAACGCATAGAGTCGCAGCATAGCAAGGGAAAATATACTGCAAGGGAGCGCATAGAAATGATTCTTGACGAAGGTAGCTTCGAGGAGTTTGATATGTTTGTAACACACCGTAGTCATGAATTTGGACTTGAAAAGCAGCACTATCTTTCCGATGGTGTTATCACGGGTCATGGAACCATTGACGGGCGGGTGGTTTATATTTTTTCTCAGGACTTTACAGTATTCGGTGGATCACTGTCCGAAACTTTTGCACAGAAAGTTTGTAAGGTTATGGACCAGGCAATGAAAGTAGGTGCGCCCGTGATTGGAATTAATGACAGCGGGGGTGCAAGAATACAGGAAGGGGTGAAAAGTCTTGCCGGATATGCTGAGATATTTCAGCGAAATATAATGGCTTCAGGAGTAATTCCCCAGATATCGGCTATATTCGGGCCTTGTGCGGGTGGTGCAGTCTACTCACCGGCTTTAACTGATGTTGTTATTATGAGTGACAAAACAAGCTATATGTTTGTTACCGGTCCGAAGGTTACCAAAACAGTTACCGGTGAGGATATCACCACAGAAGGTCTTGGTGGAGCAACCGTTCACGCTGAAAAATCGGGTGTGGCACATTTCAGGGCAGATGATGAAGAGGAAGGCTTTTTGCTTATCAGAAAAGTTTTGCAATATCTTCCTCAAAATAATCTTGAAGACCCGCCGATTATCGAATGTAACGATCCGATTGACAGGCTTGAAGATACGCTTAATGAGATTATTCCGGATGAGACGCATCTCCCATACAATGTAAAAGATATAATCTACTCAATTGTTGATTGCGGGGAGTTTCTTGAGTTTCACAGACATTTTGCAAAAAATATCGTAGTTGGATTTGCGCGTTTTGATGGTATACCTGTTGGAATTGTGGCAAATCAGCCTAACTACCTTGCCGGTGTTCTGGATATTAACTCTTCAAGAAAAGCAGCCCGGTTTGTCAGGTTTTGCGATGCTTTCAATCTTCCTGTAATTACTCTTGTGGATGTTCCGGGATTTCTACCAGGCAGTTCGCAGGAGCAGGGCGGAATAATTATTCATGGTGCAAAACTGATGTTTGCTTATGGTGAGGCAACAGTACCAAAGATAACAATAACCCTTCGTAAATCATACGGTGGTGCCCACGATGTTATGGGCTCAAAACAGTTACGTGGTGATATTAATTATGCCTGGCCTACTGGCGAAATTGCCGTTATGGGGCCAAAAGGAGCCATTGAAGTTTTAGAAGGTAAGAACATTGCCAAAATTGAAGATCAGGAAGAGAGGGCAAAGTATATTTCTGAAAAAGAAGAAGAGTACAGAAAAGAGTTTGCAAATCCTTATAAAGCTGCAAGATACGGTTATATTGATGATGTAATCGAACCGCGAAATACACGGTTCAGAATTATCAGAGCACTGAAAACCCTGTCAACTAAAAAAGATAAAAATCCGCCTAAGAAACATTCTAACATCCCTCTATAAACAAATATTATGATTCTTAATAGCATATCATTCGATTTTTCAGCAATTGATGAGTTTGGAATAACACTGGCAGTTGTAGGATATCTTACTGTTTTTATTACACTTGTAGTGATGTATAATATTTATAGTTTGATACCGAAGATTATTGACTTTTTTGTTAGGCAAAAATTACGAAAACAAGGAAAATTCAAAGCTGCTGAAAAGGATAACCTTTATATATCGGGTGAAGTCAGTGCTGCAATTGCTATGGCGCTTAATCTGTACTTTGGCGAAATTCATGATGAAGAGAGTAATGTACTCACATTTAAAGAAAAAAATCGTGATTATTCTCCCTGGAACTCAAAAATATATAGTGTTAACGATTATTATAAGTTTAGAGGATAGAGGGTGCTGAAAGTTGAATATTGAGTGTTGAATATTGAGTGTTGAATATTTGTCGGTTCATAAGATAGGTTTACACTAAGTTTGGTTGAAAACTATTAAATTTG
>JAOZOC010000454.1 GCA_029933495.1 Bacteroidales bacterium | reverse complement strand
TTGGCGACGGAGGTCATTCATTCACCCATTTAAGCATTCATTCATTCACTTCCCGCCCTGCGGGATTTCGCTTCGCTCAACATTTAAGCATTCACCAATTCAAGCATTTATCCATTGACAATACCTTGTTCTTTTCAACAATTTTGTTGTAATTTTGACGTTTGTTTGAAATTAAAAAAATCAAAGATATGGCACTTACAGATTTTCAGAAAGCAATACTGGAGGGGATTTCCAACGAGCTACCAACTCCAAAACCTTATGACTCAAATGTTAGTCATGCACCCAAAAGGAAAGAGATATTAACCTATGAGGAGAAAAAACTTGCCATAAAGAACGCACTTCGCTATTTTGACAAAAAGCATCATCCAGTTCTTGCTCCTGAATTCAAAAAGGAGTTGGATGAGTACGGCAGGATATATATGTATCGCTTTCGTCCTGATTACAGAATATATGCCCGGAGTATTGATGAGTTTCCTTACAGGTCGAAACAGGCTGCTGCAATTATGCTTATGATTAGTAATAATCTTGATGATGCCGTTGCACAACATCCTTATGAATTGATAACTTATGGAGGTAATGGAGCAGTATTTCAAAACTGGGCACAATATCTTCTGACAATGAAATATCTTGCTGAAATGACTGATGAGCAGACTTTGGCAATGTATTCAGGAAATCCTATCGGACTGTTTCCTTCCCATAAAGATGCTCCCCGTGTTGTGATTACAAATGGTATGGTCGTTCCAAACTACTCCAAACCTGATGATTGGGAAAAATTTAATGCTCTCGGAGTTTCACAATATGGACAGATGACCGCTGGTTCATTTATGTATATCGGACCGCAGGGAATTGTACACGGAACAACAATTACCGTACTGAATGCAGGGAGGATGATTCAAAAAAACAATGAAGGTCTTGCAGGGAAACTGTTTGTTTCTTCAGGCCTTGGCGGAATGTCGGGTGCTCAGGCAAAAGCTGCTGTCATAGCAGGAGCCATTGGTGTTGTTGCAGAGGTGAACCCCAAAGCTGTTGAAAAAAGACATAGCCAGGGATGGGTTGATGAAGCGTATAATAATCTTGATGAGCTACTTGCCCGCATTAAAAAAGCAAAAGCTGACAAAGAGGCTGTCTCTCTTGCCTACGAAGGTAATATTGTTGATTTGTGGGAGAGGTTTGTTGAAGAAGATGTTTTTGTTGAGCTTGGTTCTGACCAGACATCTCTTCATAATCCCTGGGCAGGAGGTTATTATCCTGCAGGACTCTCACTTGAAGAATCAAATATTATGATAGCTGAGAATCCTGAGGAGTTTAAGAAAAGAGTTCATGATTCCTTAAAACGACAGGTAAAAGCAATAAATGCACTGACAGCAAAAGGAATGTATTTCTTTGATTATGGAAATGCTTTTCTACTTGAAGCAAGCAGGGCCGGAGCCGATATTTTAAAAGAAGATGGCAATTTTAAATACCCCTCCTATGTTCAGGATATAATGGGACCAATGTGTTTCGATTATGGATTCGGGCCTTTCCGTTGGGTTTGTACTTCCTCAAACCCCGAAGATCTTGACCTGACAGATAATATAGCAGCAGAAGTGATGGAGAAGATAGCAGCTACAGCCCCTCCGGAAATTATGCAGCAAATGATGGATAATATTAAATGGATCAGGGAAGCGAAAAAAAATAAGCTGGTTGTTGGTTCGCAGGCAAGGATTCTTTACGCCGATTGCGAAGGAAGAACAAAGATAGCTACTGCTTTCAACAAAGCAATCAGGGATGGTAAAATTTCTGCACCAATTGTTCTGGGTCGTGACCATCATGATGTTTCAGGGACTGATTCTCCATATCGTGAAACTTCAAATATATACGACGGTTCCCAGTTTACTGCTGATATGGCGATACAAAATGTCATTGGCGATTCATTCAGAGGTGCTACCTGGGTTTCTATCCACAATGGTGGCGGTGTAGGCTGGGGCGAAGTTATAAACGGTGGTTTTGGAATGGTGCTAGATGGCTCGGAAGATGCCGACCGCAGACTAAAAATGATGCTTTACTGGGATGTAAATAATGGTATTGCCCGCAGAAGCTGGGCCAGAAACGATGGCGCCCTCTTTGCAATAAAACGTGCTATGTCGGATGAACCAAATCTAAAAATTACTGTTCCTTTTATTGCAGATGATAAATTAATTGATAATCTATTTTAAATTTATATGGCGAGAGATATTGATTTTCTGGAACCTGAACAGTTTGAGTTCCTTAAAACGGTTTCTATTTTTAAGGAACTAACGAATGATGAGTTAAAACAGGTAGCCAAATATTTGTATGTTAAGCAGATTGCAGAAAATAAAACCGTATTTGCCCGCCTTTCGACCGAGCAGGTTTTGTATATTGTAAGATTTGGAGAGCTTAAGCTCGAATTGCCGGGTCAGGATAATAAAATTTATGAGAAGGGAGATGTATTTGGAGAAATTGCTGTTTTAAACCATCATTTCAGATCCGGAACAATTAAAGCAATTGATCCCTCTTTGCTTTTTTGTCTTAGTAGGAAGGATTTGTTTAATGAAAAAAAGTTGCCACCGAAGATATCGTTGAAAATAGTTGTTGAGGTAACAAAGATCATAACTCAATATCTTACTACTGTGGAGAATACTTCAACGCATACTCTTATTGAAAACGGCGAAAATGATTATGTAGAGTTTAAATCAACTTTACGTTATAACCTTTACACAAAAAAGTTTGACAAGGAGATGGAACACGCAGCCTTAAAAACCATTGCTGCATTTATGAATTCATCCGGAGGAACTTTAATCATTGGTGTTGATGATGATAAAAACATTCTCGGACTGGAAAATGATAAGTTCAAGGATGATGATAAAACCCTTTTGCATCTTACTAAGCTAATTCAGGAAAGAATAGGAATGCATCATACTTCTTTTGTCAGGGCAGTGATTGAAGGTACTAACGGCAACAAAATCATCAGGGTGGACGTCAAACCTTCGGAGATACCTGCTTATCTGACTCATAATAACGATGAGATTTTTTATGTACGTACAGGCCCTGCAACAGCTCAGATGAAGGTTAGCGAGATTTACTCCTATATAAATTCAAGGTTTTATCATTAATCTATTGTGTATCCTGCTAATAATTGATGTTTCTTGAAAATGCCAAATAAAAAAGGTGGACAAATTGTCCGCCTTTTTTATTATTTGTCGTGTCAGACTATTTTGTAAGTACTAACTTTTGCTTGTAAGTATTTTCTCCGATTTTAAGATTAACGAAATACATTCCGCTGTTTAACTCTTTACCGTCTATTGTAATAGTATGAGTACCTGCTGAATAATCTTTGTTACTTAATGTGTAAACCAGTTTGCCAATTGAGTTGTAAACATTTACACTAACAGTCTCCGTTTGTGAAGTTGAGAAGCTTACATA
>JAOZOC010000453.1 GCA_029933495.1 Bacteroidales bacterium | reverse complement strand
GCACTGAATAAATTGTCTCTTTTGAGCTGCTGGAGACGTACCACATCTTCAATTATATTATTGTTAAATGTGATAAGGTCGGTTATCTCATCTTCAAGTTTAAGTAAATAGAGCCTCTTTTCTTCAAATTTACGGATGTTTTCTTCGGCAGTTTTGACCACATCTTTTATTCTCTTTATCAGGCCATACGGAAGATTGTTGTTCTGTTCCTGTTTTAAAGTCAATACCCAGATATTCTTTATCTTAGAAAGCTCTGCAATGTCATTTTGAATTATCTGTAAATGACTGCTTATAATATTTCTCATTCCGCTAAGCTTGTTATTAAAGCCTTCCCAGGAACGATATGTGCTTTCAAGAAAATATGTGGAAAGATTATTGGGGTTGAACTTTCTGAATTCATCATCTTCTCTTTTTAGAAAATCCGCATAGTTGTCAATGGTTGTGTCAATCCTGGTAACCGTCGGGTCAGGTTCAAGCTCATACCCCATTCGTATCATCTTCTTATGAACTTTCTCTATTTCATAATTGATACTTTCAACAGGTATCGGTTGAGATTTTGCTATTCCTGTTGTGTCCTTCTGACCGGTATTATCCTGTCCCGAAACAAATTGACAGGAGGTAAAAAATAAAAAAAAGATTGCTAAAACTGTATATGTTCTTATTTTCATTTGTCTTAGATCAATAAAAATTAATATAATGTGACCTCAAAGATATAAATTTAAATACAATTGCTTAAAACAATTTTAATCCGATTGAAGTACAAGATATTCATAAGGTTTCAAATTCAATGTTTTTCCATCATTTATTGTTACCCGTACCTCCCCGAAAACATCAAAATACATTTTGTCAAAACCGGATTTCAAAAAGCTGATATTTTGTTCTTCATCTGACAGGTTTAGGATTATGATGATATTTTTGTTGTCTCTTGAAAAAGCAAGCACCTTATCTTTTGAGTCTGTTTCAATAATATTAAAATCGCCATCCCAAAATTCATTACAGGTTCTTTTTAAAGTATTAAGCTTTTGAAAGAAAGGAGCCATTTTATCCTCTTTCCATTCAATTGCATCTTTGTCAAAAAAGTTTAATTGCCTGTAATTCCCTGCTTCCTGCCCTGAATAAATCAATGGATAACCAGATAAGGTAAAAGTAAGTATGGAGAGCGGCTCAAGATAATAGTGAAGCCTTTCAATAGCAGAACCGTTCCATGAATTCTCGTCATGATTACAAGTAAAGTTAAGTTGTGAAGCATTAGCAGGGAAATGGTTAAGCTCATTTTGTATGATTTCTCCAAGTTCTTTGGCATTAATTTTCCCGGCAGCGATATCATTCATTGCATGCAGCAGTTTCCAGTTGTAAATACTATCAAATGCAAATTCCAGTAAATCGTGATTCTCAGATTCGGCAAGAAAGAACATGTCTTTTAATTTTGTCAGTTCAAAACGCGCACGGTTCCAGAAATATGTAGGGACAAGGTGAGCCATATCACTTCTGAATCCGTCTATTCCTGTTTGCTCCAGCCAAAACTTCATTTCGCCAATCATTGCATCCCACAGAGCCGGATTATTATAATTAAGATGGATCACATCTTCCCACTCTGGAAAAGGAGGTTTAAAATCTCCTTTGTCGTCTAAATCATAAAAATCAGGATGACTTTTTGTCCAGTGATGATCCCAGGATGTATGATTTGCAACCCAGTCTATTATGACATACATCCCCAGTTTGTGAATTTCATTAACCATGTTTTTGAAATCATCCAAAGTACCAAACTCAGGATTTACCTCCGTATAGTTTTTTATTGAATAATAGCTTCCAAGAGTTCCCTTTCTGTTCTTTATTCCTATTGGTTGAACAGGCATAAACCATAAAATCCCGATACCAAGCTCTTTTAGTCGGGGCAGGTGTTTAATGAAATCATTAATTGTTCCACTCTTTGTAAATTGACGAATATTAACTTCGTAAATTGTAAGGTTTTTAGCCCATTCGGGATGTTTTATTCTGCTTTTTATCATAGATTACTTTATTCGCTCAAAACGCAAAAGTACATATTTAGGTGAACATTAAAAGGGATATGTTGTTAAACAAAATTAAAATGGTAATAAATGAGCGAAGTGAAGAGTCCTTGTATCCAGGTTTGTAGATATAATAATGAAGGTATTTGTGTAGGGTGCTACAGGTCAAAGCAGGAGGCTGTCAACTGGATTTTTTTATCAATCGAACAAAAAAGTGAAGTGATACGTAGAACAGCAGAACGAAAGAATTCTATTAGAACAGAATCAAATAATTATGATCACTATGTATAAATGATTATCATTAGTGTAATTTATCAATGTATGAAAAAAATTACTTTTCTCTTTATTTTATCTCAGATTGTAATAGCATTGGATGTTATTGCTCAAAACGATTCAATTGTACCTATATCAACTGACCGTCCTACATATTCTATAGCTCCAAATGTTGTTCCTAAGGGAACTTTTCAGATTGAAACAGGTTTTTTGTTTGAAGAAGAATCAACCGATCTGGATGATATTGATAATTTGTATCTTGGAATGACATTATTGAGATATGGACTTTTTCAGAATTTCGAGATTCGCCTTGAAGGTACATACCGGAAAATGGATATTCAACCGAATGATGGAAGTCCGGATTCGACTATATCAGGGTTAGGAGCGGTGAGAGTAGGTCTGAAATTTAATATAACTGAAGAAAAGGGGATAATCCCTAATTTGGGTTTTACTGCTGATATGACTTTCAGACACATTGGAAAAGACGGGTTTCACCCGACATACAGTTTTCCGACAGCAAGATTTGTAGCAGCTAATACACTGAGTAAGAATTTCTCGCTTGGATATAACTTAGGTTTTGCATATAATGGTGAAATTGCTGATGGTTTCTTTATATGGTCAGTTGTTTTGAACTATACAATGTTTAATAGTATTTCTTTGTTTGCAGAGCCTTATGGAACTTTTGACCATAATAATCTCCCTCATAATGATTTTGATGCCGGAATCATTTGGCAGATACGGCATAATATGCAGGTAGATATCTCAGCAGGGACAAGTTTTTCAAATACAGTTAGTTTTGTAAATGCAGGATTTTCCTGGAGGCTACCCCGATGATAATGATACTATTAATAGAGTACGGGAATATTCAAGTCATAAATGCAATAAATATGAATGACTGGTAAAGCAAGTACGGTCGGCTAAAAAAAGACCTTTTTATTTACATGTTATTGCATAAAAAAAGTCCCTCAGCGAGGGACTTTATAATTTAAAAAATAAGAAATATCTTATTCTTCCGGATGAATAGCCTCAACCGGGCAAACATCAGCACACGAACCACAATCTGTGCATATATCAGGATCAATTACATAAATATCACCTTCTGATATTGCCTCAACCGGACATTCATCAATACATGTACCACAT
>JAOZOC010000452.1:1804-3426 GCA_029933495.1 Bacteroidales bacterium | reverse complement strand
CATGGCTATCATGGGCATACTTTGATGGCAACTGATATTAGCGACTATAAATTCAATAATAAAAAGGGTTCCGGACAAAAGGATTACATTTTAAAAACTACAATTCCTGATACATACAGAGGAAAATACACCAATGACGATGGCAGTGCCGGAAAAATGTATGCACGCGGGGCCATCAATCAAATTCAAAATTCCGGGCACCCTGTAGCGGCCTTTATTAGTGAGCCTGTTGTCGGATGTGCCGGGCAGGTTCCTCTGGCCAAAGGATATTTAAAAGAGATATATCCTGCAATACGAAAGCAGGGTGGCGTCTGTGTTAGCGATGAGGTGCAAACAGGGTTTGGCCGCTTAGGAGATTATTTCTGGGGATATGAAGCTCAAGATGTTGTGCCGGACATTGTAATACTTGGAAAACCAATGGGAAACGGACATCCGATGGGTGCAGTTGTAACAACCAATGAAATAGCGGAATCATTCGCAAAAGGTGTTGAGTTTTTCAGTTCTTTTGGCGGAAATCCGGTTTCCTGTGCAATCGGACTGTCAGTCTTAGAAGTGATTGATGAGGAAAAATTGCAGGAAAATGCAAAAGCTGTTGGAGACTATTATAAATCGTTGTTCAACGGACTTCAAAATGAGTTCGCCTGCATCGGAGATGTGCGCGGTTCCGGTTTATTTCTTGGTATTGAAATAGTTAAGGAAACAAATATGGAGCCGGACACAAAGCTGGCAGCTCATATAAAAAATGAACTCAGAAACCATAATATACTCATAAGCACCGACGGGCCTTATGATAATGTTCTGAAAACAAAGCCTCCGTTGGTTTTTACTAAAGAAAATGCGGAACAGGTTGTGGAGACTGTTAGGATAACATTGAAAAACAGGTAATTAGGCCAGATCAATGTAGCCGGTATAGGTAATATCAGATATTTGTGCACTTATAAGCTCAAAACAAATTCAAATTTGTAAAATGGGAATGTTCAGACAGGAGGTTATCCCGCTAAAATCCGGAACAGCCTGGTAGTAAATCGAACTTAAATATTGAAAAAATCATCATACAAGCTCTTCAAAAGCAGTTCTCCGCATTTCATAAACTCTTTTTGTGCTTAGGCCTGCACTAAGAGAAAGTAAAATCAGCAATGCTCCGGTAAAAAATGAACCGGAATGTGACTCTGAAGTTTCATTATTAACAGGAGATGGATTAGCCGGTTGATTGGCAAATGTTACTACTGAACCTGAAAACAAAAACACAACAAAAATAAATGTAAATATTACTTTCTTCATACATCAACTATTAGAAATAATTAGACAACTCATTTGGAATTACTTGGACTAATAATCGTACCAAAAAGAAAGATCAGATTAAGGTTTTGATTAATAAAGAATTAGGAAATAAAAAACTTCAAATTATCCGATTTTGGTATCCGCTTTCGTAAAAGATTTATGATAACGGATAGCTATTCCAAAACCTTTAGCTTTGCGAATTTAAGAAGCAGTTGCTTTTGTCCCACTGTCTGAAAGAAGATAGCAGCCTTTTTGCTTGCTCCTGTTCCTTCAACACTAAGCACTTTCCCTTTACCAAATCGCTGATGCTCAACCTGAACTCCAGGCTGAATTTTTTGAAC
>JAOZOC010000452.1:930-1794 GCA_029933495.1 Bacteroidales bacterium | reverse complement strand
AAAGTGGACAAATGGCAAACTTCTAATTATTTATACTGATTTTTCTTCTAAATCCTCCGCATATTATAATTTTTTGTTTTATTCTTGCAAACGAAAATAATAAATACTAGCTATGACTTCTTTTTAAAAGTTTAATGTAGTACTGGTTCTTCTAATTTTAAATCTCAGAAATAATATAGTAAAATGAACAATACTTAAAAATAGAAATATGAAGAATTTATCAATTGTTGTTTTTCTTTTGTTTTTCTTTTTTGCTTGCAAAAATAATATGCAAGATTCATCGCAGGTAACAGCAGTTAAAACATATGAATTTGAAATTTGTGATAGTTTTATTCACCCGATTAAATCCGAAATGACCAGATTACATTCTGATTCCACTTATATTATTTTTTTTCAAAACATTAAGACAAAGAAGATAACTTCCTGTATTCTTCATAAAAATAAAGGGATAGCGCTTGACCATAAAGAAATAAATATTAAAAACTACTATTTTAATCTTTTTTCCCGTTCAGAAGATTCAATCTTTTCATTCACAAATAAAACAAACCAAATTGTTCTTAAAAATTCATCAGGGGAAGTATTAAATATATATAGTACTAGTAAAAAATTCACTCCCGTGACTTCTCCTTATACAAAATTGGCAGGTAGTAACTGGCAGCTGTTATTGGGTAATTCAAGTAAAACTCTTAATTTTGGCAAATTGGATCAAAGAAAAATTTATTATAAAAACGTCAAACCATTACTTAATGTTGATATTGCTGATTCGATTCCAACCTGCTATGCTTTTGCTGAATTTCCCGAAAAATATGTTCTATCCGGAGCCAACTATGAAGATCCGTATCCTTCCGCTTGTTTTGGTAATGT
>JAOZOC010000452.1:0-920 GCA_029933495.1 Bacteroidales bacterium | reverse complement strand
ATGACGGTTTAATTTGTGTTTCATTCGGTGCTGACGATTATTTATATCTATACAACGATTCAACTTTGATATTAAGAAAGAAGGTGAATAGTAAATTTATTGATAAGTTTAACCCTTATCCCGATTCAAAGACCTTCGATATGCTTCACTTAAAAAATTATCTGATTGAAGAACCAAAATATACCGACATTATTTTTGATCCGTGGATGGATTTATATTACAGAGTTGTGAAACACAGATTGGAAAAAGGGGAAAAAATGGAGAATACATGGTCTGTAATTGTTATGGATAAAAAATTAGATGTTCAATATGAGATATTATTTGATTATCAATACGATCCAAAAATATTTGTTCCGACGCCATTTGGAATATTAATGTTGGATAAAAGTCGCTCAACAAATAATAATTCGGTTTTTGAGATGTTTAAGTTTAGAAAATATGAATAGGGTTTATTTTTTTGTTATTATTATTTTCGCTTACTTGTTAACTTCTTGCAATCACAGGTATAAAGTGGAAACGAATGCATTTCAAGGCTACTTGCTTGAAACATTCAATGAGAAAATTCCATCAGAAAGTCACGAATATATCTTAATCAGTCAGTTTCAATGCAGCGGTTGTGTCCAAAGAACACTTATTGATATTTCCAATAAATTTAATGGAAAGCAAAATGATTCAATTACAGTTATCACTTTTGACTTGGACAAAGTCCCAGAAATTCTCAAGAAAAAAGTTACCGTTCTGTTAGATGAAGATGCTAAATATGAACATTTCTTATCAATTGCAAATGTTGCAATAGTAAAAACAAACAGAGGTCAAATTATTGATATAAAAATAATAAATCTTGATGACATCGAATGGCAACATTAACGTATCCCTACGGCCAACTACATCTTTCCAATATCCTGAGGAGCAATTAATTT
>JAOZOC010000451.1 GCA_029933495.1 Bacteroidales bacterium | reverse complement strand
TCTCCTTTCGTGGCACAACCTTTCCGGTAGCAACTGTTTTTAGAACTATATCCGTAACTGTTGGTGTCGTTGTTTCATAAACCACAGGTTTTGCCTGCGATTTATTATAAAGAAAATAAATAGTGAATATAAATACTCCTACTATTACCACTAAAATTAAAATTTTGAAAAACGTCTTCATTTTTATTTATTATTTTATTAACACAAAATCCATAACTCATAAACGCATAGCCCATTAACGCCCTCCTGCTCCAGATGCTAAATTTCATCCCTCAAAGCATCAATCGGCTTAATACTTACTGCTCTTTTAGCAGGTATCCATCCTGCAAATGCTCCTGAAATAACCAGGATTATCAATGCTGTGACTGCCTTATTGAAATCAATCGTCGGGTTTGCAAACATATCGCTCTCCGATCCTGTTGAAACAAGAATATAGTTGAGCAGCTCAAGCAATCCCACACCCATGACCAAACCAAAATATCCCGCAAAAGTTGTCAGAAAAACAGATTCAGTAATTATCTGACTGATTATGTTCCGCGGCGAAGCTCCCAAAGCACGTTGAATACCTATCTCCTTAGTTCGCTCTTTCACTACTATTAGCATAATGTTGCTAACTCCGATAACACCGGCAAAAAGAGTTCCAATACCCACAATCCATATCAGTCCATCAATTCCTGTAAAAAGGTTTGTCATCTTTTTAAACTCCGTTTCAAGGTTAAAAGAACCAACCGCACGGTCATCATCGGGATGGATGCTGTGCCTGCTTTTCATCAATGCTTTGGCCTTCTCTTCAACCACCGATACCGAAACATCATCCTGTGATGTTATTGCATACCAACCCACGACATCGCCATAATTGTAAACCCTTTGCAAAGTTGTAAAAGGTATAATTATCTGTTGATTATCACGATCGGCCTGCTGATCTCCCTTTTTAGATTTAAAAAGACCCACAACTTTAAAGTAAACACCCTGTATTTGCAAATACTTTCCAATAGGTTCTTCTTCCTGATCGAACATCTCATCATAAACCCTCAAACCGATAACTGCAACCTTCCGTTTTTTTTCAATATCAATGTTATTGATAAATCTGCCTTTCATAATATCCACAGGCTCAATTTTATTATAATCGGGATAATCACCCTGGATTCTGAAACCACCTATTCTTTCGCCACGGATAACATTGTTGGAGCCATCGCCTCCCCAGCCCTGTAATCTTGCGGCAATATATTTTATCTCAGGAATATTTCTTTTCAAGGCTTTGGTATCTCCATTGCGAAACATATATCTTCTCCCGCGGGGAAACCCTTTATATGGCATTGAGGTGTTCTGCGTCCACATAAACATGCTATTTGTGGCCATATCACCCATATCCCTGTTTACACCATTGTACAATCCGTTTCCGGCTCCCATCATAATCACAAGCATAAAGATACCCCAGAACACACCGAATGCTGTGAAGAAAGTACGTAACTTATTCTTCTTCAGTGCAAAATATATCTCATTCCATTTATCAAGATCAAACATCTTCTTACTTATGATTTAATTCCTATTCATCTCTTAAAGCAACAACCGGTTTTACGCTTGCCGCTTTTTTTGCCGGCACAAAACCCGCAATAGCACCAGAGATTATCAATACCAAAGTTGCCATCAAGGCCACATTGATATTTACCTCAGGGTTTGCAAAGTAATCAACCCCCTGTAGGTTTTTTGAAACCAGTTCGAGTAGTCCGACTCCAAGTACAAGTCCTATATATCCGGCAAAAGCCGTAATTAAAATGGACTCCTGCATAATCAGACTTATGACTGAGTTGGGAGAAGCACCCAATGCTTTTCGTATTCCGATTTCTTTGGTTCGCTCTTTCACGACGATCATCATTATATTACTGACACCAACTATTCCGGCAATAATCGTCCCGATTCCAATAACCCAGATAAAAAGCCTGATGTTGGCAAAAAGTCTCATAAACTTCTGGTACTGCTCAACATTGTTCCAGATAAAAATCGCCCTCTTATCATCAGGGTCAAAATGATGTTTTTTTGAAAAATCATTTCTGATCTTATCAACTATTGCCTCACTCTCCTCAACTGTTGCATCACCAACCGTAATACTCAGACGGTCAATATTATTTCCGCGATTAAAAACCATTTGTGCCGTACTAATCGGAATATATACCCTCGATAAATCCCTGTCGCCACCCGGATCATCAAAAACACCGATAACTTTGAACGGGATAGAGCCTATTTTAATATACTTACCAAGTGCATCTTCCTCCTTAAACAAAGCATTATTCACCAGTTTGCCAATTGAGACCACTTTTCGCTTTCCCTCCACATCAATATCATTAATAAAACGTCCTGTAGTCATTGTAAGGTTTTCGATGTATCTGAAATCAGGATGAATACACATCATATCGAAAGTGCCATACTCATTCTTATACGAAATAATACTCGCACCCCTGACCCTTGTTCTGGCAGAGATATGATCAATACCCTGAATTGTTTTCACAAAATCATAATCATCATTTTTAAACTGGATAAATCGTCCTGGTTTATATCCCTGGTATGCTTTACTGGTAACCCCTTGATTTATTGAAATTGTATTTGTAGCATCACCTTCAAACTCTCTACTAACACCATTTTCTAAACCATAACCCGAACCTAACAGGATAATAAGCATAAAGATTCCCCATGCAACACTAAATCCCGTGAGAAAAGTCCTCAGCTTATTTTTACTGATGGTACTGTATATTTCCTGCCATTTGTCAATGTCAAACATTCCGGTTTCTTTGATTTTCTCTATGTGGCAAGCGTCCACGCTTGTCAATTACAACTATTTGTATTTCATATGTTTACAATTCTTCCAATTCCAAGCCTGCTAGGTTCTTCATCTGCACTTTCCGGCTCGCAAACCTTACAGGTTTTACTATGCCATTACCTGATCTGCCAGCCATTTCTTTCGTTCGCCATTATTGATAATAGAATCAATTAATCCATCTTTTAATCGGATAATTTTTTCTGTTTTGGCTGCAATATCCCTTTCGTGGGTTACAATTATTACTGTTATACCCATTTTATTTATCTCCTGAAAAAGATCCATCATCTCAAGGGATGTTTTTGAATCAAGAGCACCTGTTGGTTCATCAGCAAGAATCACCTTTGGTTTAGATATGAGAGCTCTTGCAATGGCAAGTCTCTGCTTCTGTCCTCCAGAGAGTTCATTTGGAAGATGATGTGCCCACTCTTTTAAACCCAGTTTATCAAGATATTCCATAGCCTGAATATTTCTCTTTTTGCGACTAACCTTTTTATAATAAAGTGGCAAAGCAACATTCTCAACTGCATTTTTAAAGGAAATAAGATTAAACGACTGAAATACAAATCCTATCAGTCTGTTGCGATACTGAGCTGCTTTTGTTTCGCTCATTT